>NZ_JZWY01000262.1:0-19089 GCF_000966955.1 Streptomyces sp. NRRL S-495 | reverse complement strand
ACCCCCGACGCCGCCCCCGAGCCCCGCCCCACCGACGACACCGGCCCCGGCCGCTACGCCGAACTCCTCGGCCAGCAGAACGCCCACCTCGTCGCCCAGGCCGTCATCGCCCTCGTCGAGACCGGCCGGCTCTGGCAGGCCCACGGCCTCGCCCGCGCCGTCGCCGCCGACCGGGCCCGGGACTCCTGGGAATGGAACGAGTACCTCTACTCCCGGGGCCTGCTCCGGCTCGCCTCCGGCGAACCCGCCGAGGCCCTCGCCGACCTCCTGGAGTGCGGCCGCCGCCAGGGCGAACGCCAGGTCCGCAGCCCCATCGTCACCCCCTGGCGCTCCGCCGCCGCCGAATGCCACCTCCAGCTCGGCGAACCCGGTCCCGCCGTGGCCCTCGCCGAGGAGGAACTCCGCCTCGCCCGGATCTGGGGCACCGCCCGCACCGTCGGCCGCGCCCTGCGCACCCTCGCCGCCGCCACCGGCGGCCGGCACGGCCTCGACCTCGCCGCCGAGGCCGTCCTGCTGCTGCGCACCGCCGAGATCGACACCGAACTCGTCCCCGCCCTCATCACCTACGGCCGGCTGCTCGGCGACGGCGGCCGGCGCGGCGCCGCCCGGCGGGCCCTGCGCGAGGCCGCCGGGCGCGCCGAACGACTCGGCGCCGTCCGGCAGCGGGCCGCCGCGCTGGAGGCCCTGCGGGTCTCCGGCGCGCGGATCGGCCGCGGCGACCACGCCGGGGCGGAGGCGCTCACCGACAGCGAACTGCGGATCTGTCGGCTCGCCGCCGCCGGGCACTCCAACGCCGAGATCGCCGCCATGCTGCACCTCGCGGTGCGGACGGTGGAGACCCACCTCACCAACAGCTTCCGCAAGCTGGGGGTGCGCCGCCGCCTCGAACTGCCCGGCGCGCTGGAGGCCTGACGGGACGGGCGGTGGTGCGGGCCGGGCATGCGAACGGCCCCGGTCCGCGGGGGACCGGGGCCGTTCAGCTCCTGCCTCGACGCTGTCAGGAGGCCGGCACCAGGGCCGCCATCTCGTCCACCGCCCGGGCCAGTTCGGCCGCCGGGTCGGCCCCGTCCGCCGCCCACGGCTGCCAGGTCAGCGCCCGCAGGTAGCCGTCCACCGCCAGCGGCAGCCGCCGCCGGACGATCGGCTCGGTGGTCGGCCCCGGCCCGGCGGTGCGCAGCCGCGCCAGCAGCCCCGGCACGTTCGCCGACGACGGCAGCGGCGCCGAGCCGACGAACGCCGCCAGCTCCTCCAGCTGCGGCCAGAGCCTCGACGGGGCCGGGGCCGGGGCGGGGGCCGAGGCCGGGGACGCCGGGGCGGCCCGGGGTGCCTCCGACACCGGGGGCGCGGGCCGGGGCGTCGGACGCTGGACGCTCAGCGAGACGCCCAGCAACTCCTCCGACTCCTCCGGCCCGCCCAGCCCCTCCGACGGCTTGCGCCGCCACAGGGACACCGTCGCGACGTACGGCCCGGCCACCAGCAGCGCCGAGAGCGCCACCGGGCTCTGCAGCCCGATCGCCGCCCCCGCCCCGGCCACGGCCGCCCCGCTCGCCACGTAGTGCCGCGCGGAGGTCAGATACGCCCAGACCCGGTCACCGGGGCCGCCGGGGTCGTTCCCGCCACCGTTACTGGTAGCCACGGATCTCCTCGAACGCCCCGTCCAGCGAGCCCGTCCCGTCGAACAGCTTGCCGCCGGTCAGGTCGGCGATCCCCTGCAACTGCCCCTTCGCGGCGTCACCGAACAGGATCGGGAACACCGGCGTCGCCTTCTGCGCCGAGGACAGACCCTCGTAGAAGGTCCGGAAGTCCTTGTCCGACGCCCCCTCGTTGCTCTCCCCGTCCGTCATCAGCACGATCGAGGTGAACCGGTCGTCCCCGGCCGCCGACTGCTGCCGCTGGATCACCCGGTACGCCTCCTGCAACGAGGAGTACACCGCCGTCCCGCCGTCCGCCGACAACGCCTGCACATCCCCGTTGATCGACGCCAGCTCCTGCTGCGCGCCCGCGCCGGTCGGCACCGAATGGGTCTTCGTCGACTTCACCTTCGAGGCGAAGGAGATCAGCGTGACCTCCTCCCGGTCCCGGAACCGCCGCACCCCCCGGGTGTCGTCCGCGCCCGTCAGCCGGCCCATCGCCGACTTCAGCGAGGACAGCCGCTGCCCGGCCATCGAGCCCGAGGTGTCCAGCACGTACACCGTGCGCGAGGGCCGGCGCAGCTCGTTCTGGTACGAGGACAGCAGCCCGTCCGCCACCGCCCGGGTACCGGGGAACGGCAGCTCGTGCCGCCGGTCCGTCGGCAGCCCCGCCGCCGGGGCCACTCCCGCCGTCACCGGACGGCGCAGCGTCAGCTCCGAGATCCGCTTCTGCACATCCTCCTTCAGCAGATAGGAGGTGAGCCGCTGGAACGACTCCCGCTCCCGCTGCGCCGAGGAACTCAGCAGCGTCAGCGGGTAGTTCGCCGATATGACGCCGTCGATCGGACGGACCACGGTGAGCTGCTGGTCAGCGGCCAGCGTCTTGTTCATCGACAGCAGCACCGACTCGTAGTTCACCAGCGCGCCGATCGAGCCCCGCTCGGCCCGGCTGTACGCCTGCGCCAGCCAGCCCGAGGAACCGGACGTCAGCCTCTGGCCGGTGAAGAACTGCTTCAGCTGCGGCGTCGCCTTCTGCACATCCGCCTCGGTCAGCGCCGCGTTCGCGCCCGAGAAGGCCGAGGCCACCGACACCAGCGCCGAGAAGCCGGAGTTCGACCGCGACGGGTCCGCCATGCCGTAGGACAGCTTGCCGCCGGCCGCGGCCTCCGCCAGATTGCCCCAGGTCACCTTGGAGCCGTCGCCCCAGCCCAGGTCGCCCAGCACCGCCGAGCGGATGCCGAACGCGACCGGCGAGGCCATGATCGGCGTCTCCGAGAGCAGCTTCGACTTGCTCCCCTCGTCCAGGTGCAGGTACTGGTTCGACGGGAACCAGATCGCGTCGTACTTACCGTCGGTCCGGCCCGCGGACACCGCGTCCGCGCCGTCCAGCGAACCGGTCCAGGCGAACTGCACCGTCACCCCGGTGGCCTTCTGGGCCTCCTCCAGCACCGGCGCCATGTCCTGGAGTTCACTGCCGGCGAGCACCCGCAGCACCCCCGGCTGCGCGCTGGGCGCCGGCGCATCGCTGGGCCCGGGCTTCGGCGGCGGCGCCGGCGACGACGTGCACGCCGCCACCGAGGTCGCCACCAGCAGTGCCAGACCGGCCATCAGGCCCCGCACACCACTCCTGCGCATCGTGCCCGCTCCTGTCCTCATGTCCCCCATCACTTGGCCTTCGCGGCGTCGACCAGCTGCTTCATGACCGCCGGCGTCGGCACCGTGGCCTGCGAGACCTTCGCGACACCCAGGTCGGGTGCGAACGCGAACCGCGCTTCCGGGTTGCTGTTCTGCGCTTCCTGGACCTTGGCGGCGAACGCCGCCGCTCCCGCCGCGCCCGACGGCCGGAAGCCGTACTTGATCTCCAGGTCGCGCAGCGCCGGGTCGTCGGCCAGCGCGTCGGCGAGCCGCTGGCCCTTGTCGTTGAAGGCGACGATCGTGTGGTCGGAGACCACGGTGGTGTCCGGGTAGAGCATCACCATGTCCGTCGGGGCCTTCTTCTTCAGGACCAGTTCGAGCGCCTGGGACTCGTACGCCAGCACCAGCGGGCGGCCGTTCCCGGACACGAAGTCCATGAACGGTTCCTCGGTGGAGTTCTTCATGACTCCCTGCGGGGAGATGACCGCCTGCAGTTTGTCGCCGATCTGCTGCGTCACTCCCGACGGCGCCGGGATCACCTGGTTGGCGTTCAGCAGGTAGGACACCATGGCGAGGTACAGGGCGCCCGAGGAGGACGTCTCGGGGTTGGTGGTGGTCAGGAAGATGGACCCGACGAGGTCGCCCGGCTTCTCGTTCGCGGGCGGCTTCGGGAGCTTCTGCCAGGTTGTCCTGTTGTCGACGCCGTCGAGGAAGTCCTTCATCGAGAACTTCCAGACGTGGCTCGTCTCGTCCTGGGACGCCAGGTTGTTCTGCCTCAGCACCTCGGCGGTCGACTTGTACGTGACGATCACCAGCGGCGAGTAGAACGGCCGGGTCGGGGTGCTCTTCAGATTGTGGTCCGCCTTGATCGCCTCGGCGGGCTGCTGGCTCGCCGGGAAGACGAAGTCCAGGTTGTCGTTCTTGAGATCGCCCATCTGCCAGGAGCCGGCGCTCTGGGTGTTCACCACCAGTCCGCGGGCCTTCAAGGCGTCCTTGACCTGCTGGTCGTCGAAGAACGCGCCCTTCTCCGAGCCGACCATGCCGGTGAGGGTGATGACCTTGGCCGGATCGTCCCCGGGGTCGTCCTTCGTTCTGTTCAGGACCGCGAACGTCAGACCCCCGAGTACCAGAAGTACCGTCAGTACTCCGATCACGCGCTTCATTCCGGAAGCTTCCCCCCTCGTCACAACGTGCTCTCCCCACCCGGGTGACGAGCGTCCCGCCGGGCCGGGAGCGGGGGCGGAAGTCCTGGTGAACCAGGGGTGAACAGCCCTTCACGGAATCGCATCGGGGATCGAGTACGGACGGACTGCCGGGGACCTCTCGCACGTCGGTCCGACGTCGTGTCAGATTGTTCAACTCTCCTTACGGCAACGGCCATCCCGTTGTCCGGACCGGCATCGACGTTACGCGCCGGTAATGCCTACTCTCAGCACTATGCGCCGAGCAAAAATCGTCTGTACCCTCGGGCCCGCCACCGACACGTACGACCAGATCAAGTCCCTGGTCGACGCCGGGATGGACATCGCCCGATTCAACCTGAGCCACGGCTCCCACATCGAGCACGAGGAGCGGTACCGCCGGGTCCGCAAGGCCGCGGACGAGAGCGGCCGCAGTATCGGCGTGCTCGCCGACCTTCAAGGCCCGAAGATCCGCCTCGGAACCTTCGCCGAGGGCCCGGTACTTCTCGAACGCGGCGACGAGTTCACCATCTCCACCGACAAGGGCGTCGAAGGGGACCAGAACGGCTGCGGCACCACCTACCCCGGCCTGGCGGGGGACGTCACCGCCGGTGAGCGGATCCTCGTCGACGACGGGCGGGTCACCCTGGAGGTCGTCGAGGTCGACGGGCCCCGGGTCCGCTGCCTCGTCGTCGAGGGCGGCCTGGTCTCCGACCACAAGGGCCTCAACCTCCCCGGGATCGCCGTCTCGGTGCCCGCGCTCAGCGACAAGGACGTCGCCGACCTGCGCTGGGCCCTGCGGACCGGGGCCGACCTGATCGCGCTCTCCTTCGTCCGCAGCGGCCGGGACGTCGAGGACGTCCACCGGGTGATGGACGAGGAGGGCCGCCGGGTCCCGGTCATCGCCAAGATCGAGAAGCCGCAGGCGGTGCAGAACCTCGACTCCATCGTCGACCGCTTCGACGGCATCATGGTCGCCCGCGGCGACCTGGGCGTGGAGATGCCGCTGGAGCAGGTGCCGATGGTGCAGAAGCGGGCGGTCAAGCTCGCCCGGCGGAACGCCAAGCCGGTCATCGTCGCGACCCAGATGCTCGATTCGATGATCAACTCTTCGCGGCCGACCCGCGCCGAGGCCTCCGACGTCGCCAACGCCGTCCTCGACGGCACGGACGCGGTGATGCTCTCCGGCGAGACCTCGGTCGGCAAGTACCCGTCCGAGACGGTCCGCACCATGGGCCGGATCATCGAGGCCGCCGAACAGGACGTCCTCGCCGACGGCCTGCCCGTCCTCACCCCGAGCAACAAGCCCCGCACCCAGGGCGGCGCGGTCGCCCGGGCGGCCGCGGAGATCGGCGACTTCCTGCACGCCAAGTACCTGATCGCCTTCACCCAGTCCGGCGACACCGCCCGCCGGCTGACCCGCTACCGCTCGCCGATCCCGGTACTGGCCTTCACCTACGAACCGGCCGTCCGCAGCCAGTTGGCGCTCACCTGGGGCGTGGAGACCTTCCTCGGCCCGTTCGCGCCGACCACCGACGAGATGGTCGAACAGGTCGACGCCGCCCTGCTCTCCCTGGGCCGCTGCGAGAAGGGCGACATCGTCGTCATCACCGCCGGCTCCCCGCCCGGCCTCGCCGGCTCCACCAACCTCGTCCGGGTCCACCACGTGGGCGCCCTGGACAACTGACCGGACCGGGAGCGTTCGTGCGAGGGCGGCATCCCCCGTATCGGGGAATGCCGCCCTCCTCGTGCCTCGGACGGCGGGGCGGACCACTGGCGCCTTCATATCATCCGTGTTATGACATGGGGAGAAGTGGAACTCGAGCCGGAGGTGCGGGACTGGATCCGCGGGCTCGGCCAGGATGCGCAGGAAACCGTGGCCTTCTACGTCGACCTGCTCGCCGACCGTGGCCCGTTGCTCGGCGAGCCCTACAGCAGGCAGTTGGACGGCAAGCTCCGCGAACTCCGCTTCCACCTGGTCGAGCTCGACATGCGGGTCACCTACTGGATCGCACCGGGCAGGAGGATCATCCTGCTCACAGTGTTCCGCAAGACCCGGATGCGGGAGACCGCAGAGGTCGACCGGGCCCGGCGAGCACTGGCGCGCTGCGTGGCGGAGCGGCACACCGTCGACGAGGAGGAGTGAGCGGAATGAGTGAGCGGACGTCCTGGCGGACCATGCGCGAGGAGATCCTGAACCGACCGGGTGCGGGTGCGGCCTACGAGGCCGCCCGTATCCGGTTCGAGCTCGGCGAGACCGTCCGGCTCCGCCGGGAGGCGCTCGGAATGACACAGGCCCAGCTCGCTGCGGCGTGCGGCATGCAGCAGCCCGCCATCGCCCGCTTCGAGACCGGTGGCACGATGCCCACCATCGTCGTTCTCGAGCGGCTCGCCTCGGCCCTCGGGATGCGTCTCACCGTGGAGCTGGAGCCTTTGGACCGGGCGAGCTGACCGCTCGCGGAGGTCGTCCGGGGTTGGGCGAATCTTCATTCGAAATATTGAAGATCGCCCACCGTCGGCCTGCTTCGATCCGTTTTGGAATCGAAGGAAAAGTACCCCGGGTGGGATTCGAACCCACGCTGGATGGTGTTTGAGACCATTGCCTCTACCGCTGGGCTACCGGGGCAAGCACGGATTCGAAGGCTGGCCCCCGACCCTGCTGATCTCAAACATACCGTGTCTGGGTACCCTCGTGCATGCAGTACCCCGCCGGAACGAGGAGCCCCGTGAGCACCGCCGACGAGCAGGCAGAGCCGCTTGAGACCGATTCGCCCCAGATCACCAGGATTGTGATCGCCGAGGACGAGGCGCTGATCCGCCTCGATCTGAAGGAGATGCTGGAGGAGGAGGGGTACACCGTCGTCGGCGAGGCCGGGGACGGGGCCACGGCGGTCCGGCTGGTCCAGGAGCTGAAGCCGGACCTGGCGATCCTGGACGTGAAGATGCCGGTGCTGGACGGGCTGTCCGCGGCCGAGCAGATCCACGAGGCGCACCTGGCGCCGGTGCTGATGCTGACCGCGTTCTCGCAGCGGGAGCTGGTGGACCGGGCGCGGGACGCCGGGGCGATGGCGTACATCGTCAAGCCGTTCTCCAAGAGCGACCTGGTGCCGGCGATCGAGATGGCGGTGTCCCGGTACACGGAGATGCGGACGCTGGAGGAGGAGATCGCGGATCTCACCCAGCGGTTGGAGACCAGGAAGCTGGTGGACCGGGCGAAGAGCGTGCTCCAGACCAAGTTCGGGCTGAACGAGCCGGCCGCGTTCCGGTGGATCCAGAAGACCTCGATGGACCGCCGGATGACGATGGCGGCGGTGGCCGAGGCGGTCATCGAGGAGGGCGCCGCGCAGGACCGCAAGAAGGCCGACGAGGCCGCGGACCCCGCGGAGTAGCAGGAACGAGGCGAAGGGCCCGGCGCGTGACGCGCCGGGCCCTTCCGTGTGGTGCGGGGAGGTCAGTCCTCGCCGAGGTAGGCCTTGCGGACCGACTCGTCGTGCAGGAGGTCGGCGCCGGTGCCCTGGAGGACGATGCTGCCGGTCTCCATGACGTAGCCCCGGTCGGAGAGCGAGAGCGCCGCCTGGGCGTTCTGCTCGACCAGCAGGATGGTCGTCCCGTCGGCCTTGAGCTCGACGATGGTCGCCATGATCTTCTGCATCATCAGCGGCGAGAGGCCCATGGAGGGCTCGTCGAGCATCAGCAGCTTGGGCCGGGACATCAGGGCGCGTCCCATGGCGAGCATCTGCTGCTCGCCGCCGGAGAGCGTGCCGGCGGCCTGCTTGCGGCGTTCGCCGAGGATCGGGAAGAGGCCGTAGGCCCGTTCGACGTCCTTGGCGATGCCGTCGGTGTCGTTGCGCAGGAAGGCGCCGAGGAGGAGGTTCTCCTCGATGGTCATGCGCGGGAAGATGTGCCGGCCCTCGGGGGAGTGGGCCAGGCCCAGGGCGACGATCTTGTGGGCGGGGACGGTGGAGAGGGCCTGGCCGTCGAAGGTGATGGTGCCGGCGGTGGGCTTGAGCAGGCCGGACAGGGTGCGCAGGGTGGTGGTCTTGCCGGCGCCGTTGGTGCCGATCAGGGTGGTGACCTCGCCCTGGTTGACGGTGAAGCTGATGCCCTTGACGGCTTCGATCTTCCCGTAGGAGACGCGGAGGTCCTTGACTTCGAGGAGTGCGGTCACTGGTCGGTCTCCGTAACGGGGGCGGTGCCTTCGAGCGGGGCGCCGAGGTAGGCGGTGATGACGCGTTCGTCGTTCTGGACCGTCTCGCGGTCGCCCTCGACGATCTTCTGGCCCTGGACCAGCACGGCGGTGCGGTCGCAGAGGTTGAAGATGAAGCGCATGTCGTGCTCGATGACGAGGACGGAGACGCCCCGGTCGCGGATGGCGAAGACGAGTTCCTCGGCGGCTCGGGTCTCCTGCGGGTTCATGCCGGCGGTGGGCTCGTCGAGGAGCAGCAGGCCGGGGTCGGAGGCGAGGGCGCGGGCGATCTCGAGCTTGCGCTGCTCGCCGTAGGGGAGGTTGCGGGCGAGGTGCTCGGCCTTGCCGGCGAGGCCGGTGAACTCCAGGAGTTCCATGGCCTTGTCGCGGCTCTCCTGTTCGGACCGGCGGTAGCCGGGGCCGCGCAGGACGGCGGAGAGCAGGCCCTGGTGCATCCGGCTGTGCCGGCCGACCTGGACGTTCTCCAGGACGGTCATGTTGGCGAAGAGCCGGATGTTCTGGAAGGTGCGGGCGATGCCGGCCTGGGTGACCAGGTGGGGCTTGGGGGGCAGGACCGCGCCCTGGTAGGTGACGGTGCCCTCGGTGGGGACGTAGAGGCCGGTGAGGCAGTTGAAGAAGGTGGTCTTGCCGGCGCCGTTGGGGCCGATGAGGCCGATGATCTCGCCCCGGCCGACGGTCAGGGAGACGTTGTTGACGGCGGTGAGGCCGCCGAACCGCATGGTCACGCCGGAGACGTCGAGCAGGGTCTCGGCGGGGGCCGGTGCCGGTGCCGGGGTGGGCGCGGGGGCGTCGGTGGTGGTCATCTGGAGGGTCACGCCCCTGCCTTGGAGAGGGCGACGGTGTCGCCGGTGGCCTGCGCCGGGATGTCGGCCTCGTGGAATTCGAGCTGGCGGCGCCGGTTGGGGATGAGGCCCTCGGGGCGCACCCGCATGAGGACGATGAGGGCGATGCCGAAGGCGAGCAGCTGGTAGTCGGCGAGGAACTCGAGCTTCTTCGGGATGAGGAAGAGCAGGGTGGCGCCGGCCAGCGGGCCGCTGATGGTGCCCATGCCGCCGAGGATGACGGCGGCGAGCAGGAAGGCGGAGTTGGGCGGCAGGGCCTCGGCGAAGGTGTACTGGTCGGGGGTGACGGTGTAGCTGACGTGGGCCTGGACGGTGCCGGCCAGGCCGGCCAGGCAGGCGCCGAGGGCGAAGGCGAGCAGCTTGAGGCGGAAGCCGTTGATGCCCATGGCCTCGGCGGCGGTCTCGTCCTCGCGGATGGCGACCCACGCGCGGCCGATGCGGGAGTTGCCGACCCGGGCGAAGACCAGGACGACGAGGGCGGTGACGACGAGCATCAGCAGGTAGTAGTTGGAGAACCGGCCGAGTTCGAAGCCGAAGATCGTGGTGGGCTTGCCGAGGTTCCAGCCCAGGATGTCCAGGTCGGGGATCCGGGGGATGCCGTTGGAGCCGTTGGTGATCTTCGGGCCGGTGGTGCCGTTGAGGTTGAGCATGGTGATGCGGAAGATCTCGCCGAAGCCGAGGGTGACGATGGCGAGGTAGTCGCCGCGCAGTCGCAGGGTCGGGGCGCCGATGACGACGCCGAAGACCATGGAGACCACGGCGCCGGTGAGCACGGCGCCCCAGAACGGGAACTGGACGTGGATCGGCGAGGCGGGGGAGCCGGAGACCAGGGCGGCGCTGTAGGCGCCGACGCCGAGGAAGGCCACGTAGCCGAGGTCGAGCAGGCCGGCCAGGCCGACGACGATGTTCAGGCCGAGGGCGACGGTGGCGAAGATCAGGATGTTGGTGGCGACCGAGGTGTACTGGTCGCTGGTCTGGGTGAACGGGAAGCTGGCGGCGGCGGCGAACGCGGCGCCGGTGGTGACGGTCTGGTACTTGACCGTCAGGGCGCGCAGTCGGGGCAGCAGGCCGGAGCGGCCGAGCGAGGCGACCACGGAGGCGGCCAGCAGCAGGTAGCCGGTGAAGAGTTCGCCGTACTCGGTGTCGATGCCGAAGGTGATGGCGAACAGGCCGATGGCGAAGGCGACCACGATCAGCGCGACCTCGACCCAGGAGGGCAGTGCGCGCGGTGCGGGGAGCGGCCGGTGCACGGTGCCGAGGCGCAGCCAGCTGTTGGCGGCGTGGCCGAGCTGGACCAGCAGGACGGCGCCGGTGGCGATCGCGAGGCCGCCGGCGAGGGCGGTGAGCACGGGGGCGACCGGCTTGTCCTCGGGGACGGCGTGGGTGGCGAACCAGAGCACCGGGGCGATCGGGACGAGCAGGAACAGTCGCCGGTCGAGGACCCGCAGCGGGACGGCGGTGCGCCGGTCGAGCGGCAGGCCGAGCGAGCCGGCCAGGGCGAGCAGGGAGCCGATGGCGAGGACCCAGCCGCCGGGTTCGAGGTTGGCGAGGCCGCCGAGGTCGGTGGAGATGGAGACCACCGAGAACCAGCCGACGGCGACGGCGCCGGCGGCGGCGAGCACGACGGAGTTGCTGCTGCGGCGGGGGGCGGCCCAGCGCAGGCCGGGGACGCCCTGGGTGGCGAGGAGGAGGACGAGGGTGACCAGTCCGGCGGTGAGGGCGAGCCACTGGAGGCCGGCCGGGGAGCCGTAGAAGGTCAGGTCGCCGGGGTACTCGGAGGTCCAGGTCCAGGGCATCAGGGCGGAGCCGGCGGTGGCGGCGGCGCCGAGGGCGGTGAGGAGGGCGGCGGTGCGGCCGGGGAGGGCGATGACCGGGGTGGTCTCGGTGCTGCTGGTGGTCATGGTGCTCACGCCCTGTCCGCGACGCGCTCGCCCAGCAGCCCCTGGGGCCGGACGAGCAGGACGACGATGAGGAGTACGAAGGCCCAGACGTCCTTCCAGGCGCCGCCTCCGAAGAGGTGCATGCCGGGCAGGTGCTGGATGTAGCCGGTGGCGAGGGCCTCGGCGAGGCCGAGGGTGATGCCGCCGAGCATGGCGCCGTAGATGTTGCCGATGCCGCCGAGGACGGCGGCGGTGAAGGCCTTGAGGCCGAGCAGGAAGCCCATCCGGAAGTCGACCTGGCCGCTGCGCAGGCCGTAGGCGACGGCGGCGACGGCGGCGAAGGCGGCGCCGATGGCGAAGGCCATCACGATGATCCGGTCGGTGTCGATGCCCATCAGCTTGGCGGTGTCCGGGTCCTGGCTGGTCGCCTGCATGGCGCGGCCGGAGCGGGTGCGGGTGACGAACCAGCCGAGGGCGAGCATGCAGAGCGGGGCGGCGACGAGGAGGAAGATGTCGCTGCGCTGGATGGCGACCGAGCCGATCTCGAAGGGGTCGCCGGGGATCTTCGGGAAGACCCGGGCCTTCTTGGCGTCCGGGTAGAAGGCGAAGACCAGCTGCTGCAGGGCGATGGACAGGCCGATCGCGGTGATCAGCGGGGCGAGCCGGGGGGCGGAGCGCAGCGGCCGGTAGGCGAAGCGCTCGGCGGCGACGGCGGTGAGGGTGGAGACCAGGATGCCGGCGATCAGCATCAGCGGTAGGGCCAGCCACAGGGTGGTGCCGCCGGGGAGGGCGAGGTAGGCGGTCAGGGCGCCGAAGCCGCCGACCATGACGATCTCGCCGTGGGCGAAGTTGATGAGCTGGACGATGCCGTAGACCATCGTGTAGCCGATCGCGACGAGGCCGTAGAGGGCGCCGAGGATCAGGCCGTTGGCCAGCTGCTGCGGTAGGTCGTGCACCGCTGGGCCTCCGTTGTGCGTGTGGGGTGTCCGCGTGGGTGGTGGATGTGGGTGCGCGCGGGGGCACTCGTGGCGCCCCCGCGCGGTAACTCCGACGTGCTGTGGCGTTCCTGACCTGTGATCAGGTGAGGGTCAGCCGCTGAAGGTGCCGGACTTCTCCACGGCCCACTTGCCGTCCTTGACGGTGTAGACGGTGAGCTGCTTGTTGGTGGTGTCGCCGAACTCGTCGAAGGAGACCTTGCCGGTCACGCCCTCGAAGGAGACCTTCTGGACGGCCTCGACGACCTTGGCGCGGGGGCTGTCGGGCAGCTTGCCGTTGTTGGCGGCGACGACGGCCTTGACGCCCTGGATGATGGCCCAGGCGCTGTCGTAGGAGTAGCCGCCGTAGGTCTCGTAGGCGTCCTTGTAGCCGGCGGCCTTGTAGTCGGCGATGAACTTGGCGGCGGTCGGCAGCTGCTCGACGGGCAGGCCGACGGCGGTGGCGAGGTCGCCCTGGCCCTTGGGGTTGAGCTTGATGAAGTCGCCGCTCTGGATGCCGTCGCCGCCCATCAGCGGGATGTTGACGCCGGCGTCCTTGAGCTGGAGCGAGAGCGGGCCGGCGGCGGGGTACTCGCCGCCGTAGTAGACCGCCTCGGCGCCGGAGGACTTGACCTTGGTGACGACGGCGGCGAAGTCGCGGTCGTCGGGGTTGACGTGCTCCTCGCCCATGATCTGGCCGCCGTTCTTGACGAACTGGCCCTTGAAGGTGGCGGCGAGGCCGGCCCCGTAGGTCTTCTGGTCGTCGATGAGGAAGACCTTGGTCTTCTTGGCGTCCTTGATCAGGTAGTCCGCGGCGAACGGGCCCTGGACGGCGTCGGTGGTGGCGGTGCGGAAGTAGCTCTTGAAGGGGCGGGCCTTGACGCCGCTGGCCCACTTCTCGCCCTGGCTGAGGGCGACGCCGGTGTTGGCGGGGGAGATCTGGACGAGGTTGGCGTCGTTGAAGATCTGCTGCATCGACTGGGCGACGCTGGAGTTCAGCGGGCCGACGACGCCGATGACGTCCTTGTCGCCCACCAGCTGGGTGGCGTTCTGCTGGCCGGGGGCGGGCTTGCCGGTGTCGTCGAGGCCCTTGATCTGGAACTTGACGCCGGGGACCTCGTTCTTCTCGTTGGCCTGCTTGACCGCGAGCTCGACGGAGTTGCGGATGCCGAGGCCGAGGGCGGAGAGGTCGCCGGTGAGGGGCGCGTCGACGCCGATGGTGACGGTGGTGGAGCCGCCGCCCTGGCCGCTGTCCCCGGACTTCTTGTCGTCGCGGGAGCCGCATGCGGTGAGGGTGAGGGCGCCGATCACGGCAATGCTCACGACAACTGCTGAACGATGACGCACGGGGGGTCCCCTTCGGTTCAGGAGGGCGCCGCGCCTGAACGGCGGGAGCCTGGATGCGCGGTGGGCCTGGCCCATTCCGGTGGCGCGGTGACTGGCCGTGACTCTAGATGCCGCTCGGCGGCTCTGGCAGTGCTGCGGCGAGGCTGTGATTCTCTTGTTATGAGCACACGGAGAAGTCGTCTCAGCATGTGGTCGTTTCGGCCCGACCGGCCCGCCCGGTGCCCAGTATTTCCACGCCAACACGCGCCATGTAAGGCGTAGAAGGGCAGGTGACTCCTGAACTCACCGATTACCGGACAAGAGTGTTCGCGCCGTTGGGGTCGGGCGTATGCGTCCGAATATCGGACGTCAGGCGCCGCCGGGCGCTGTTTTCGGGTGGACTCGACCCCCCGGGGTCCTCGACTGCTCGGATTTCCTAGTTGTTACGCACGGTTACATCGCTGCGGACGGCCGGACATGCCACCGCCCCCTTGTCCAGACCAACGACTTCCCAGCGTTGTCGAAGGTCAAACAAGGGGGCGGGCAAGGGATTTGACGGAGAATCGGCTCAGAGGTCGCGCAGCATGCAGGTGAGGCGGCAGCTGGTGACCCGCTTGCCGGTGTCGTCGGTGATCGCGATCTCGTAGGTGGCGGCGGTACGGCCCTTGAACACCGCGGTCGCCACGCCGGTGACCAGGCCGGAGGTCGCCGAGCGGTGGTGGGTCGCGTTGAGGTCCACGCCCACCGCGTACCGGCCCGGACCGGCGTGCAGCATCGCCCCGACCGAGCCGAGCGTCTCCGCCAGTGCCGCCGAGGCGCCGCCGTGCAGCAGCCCGTACGGCTGCTGGTTGCCGTCCACCGGCATGGTGCCGACCACCCGGTCGCCCGAGGCCTCGACGATCCTGATGCCCAGCTTGTCGCCCAGCCGGCCGCCGGAGAAGGTGGCCGGGTCCACGCCGAGCTTGGCGAAGTGGTCCAGCATCTCCTGCGGGACGTCGATGAGGGGGGAGACGTCGGGAGTGCTGCCGGGGGCGGTGCCGGTGCCGGTGTCGGGGGCGGTGTCGGGGGCCGGATCGGTCATGGGGGAACTCCTGCCGCTCGGGGGTCGCGTCGTCGTGCTGCCTGTGATCGTACGACCGTCCTACTCGGCGGTAGAGGCGGTGGCGGCGAAAACCGGAGTGGCGCCCGGGGCGCGAGCGCACCCCGGGGACGCCCGCCCCCGGCGTGCCCCTTTTGTCAGTGGCGGGCCCTAGGATCGGTGACCGGTAGTGGAATCGGCAGGAACGGACGTTGACGTGGCTACGCAGAGTACGGACAAGGGCGCGGCGGGTGGTGGCGGAGCCGGATCGCGGCCCCGCCTGATGCTGCTCGACGGGCACTCCATGGCCTACCGGGCGTTCTACGCGCTGCCCGTGGAGAACTTCAACACCTCCACCGGCCAGCCGACCAACGCGGTGTACGGCTTCGCCTCGATGCTCGCCAACACCGTCCGGGACGAGGCGCCCACCCACCTCGCGGTCGCCTTCGACCTCTCCCGCCAGACCTTCCGCTCGGTCGAGTTCCCCGACTACAAGGCCAACCGGGCCAAGACCCCGGACGAGTTCCGCAGCCAGATCGGGCTGATCGGCGAGCTGCTCGACGCGATGCACGTGCCGCGGCTGACCGCCGAGGGCTTCGAGGCGGACGACATCATCGCCACCCTGGCCACCGCCGCCGAGGCGGCCGGCTACGACGTCGACATCGTCACCGGCGACCGCGACTCGCTCCAACTGGTCACCGAGCACATCACCGTGCTCTACCCGACCAAGGGCGTCTCCGAGCTGACCCGCTACACCCCGGAGAAGGTCGCCGAGAAGTACGGCGTCACCCCCCGCCAGTACCCCGACCTCGCCGCCCTGCGCGGCGACCCGTCCGACAACCTGCCCGGCATCCCCGGCGTCGGCGAGAAGACCGCCGCCAAGTGGGTCAACCAGTTCGGCTCCTTCGACGAACTCGTCGCCCGGGCCGACGAGGTCAAGGGCAAGATCGGCGAGAAGCTGCGCGAGCACCTCGACTCGGTCAAGCGCAACCGGGTCCTGACCGAGCTGGTCCGGGACGTCGAACTCCCGCTCGGCGTGGCCGAGCTGGCCCGCGCGCCGTTCGACGCCCCGGCCGTCACCGCGCTCATGGAGACGCTGGAGTTCCGCAACGCCAACTTCCGCGACCGCGTCCACGGCATCGACCCGGCCGCCGCCGCCGAGCCCGAGGCCGCCGAACTCGCCCCCGGCGTCGAGGTCGACGGCGAGCTCCTCACCGACCCGGGCACCCTCGCCGCCTGGCTGCGGGAGCACGCCGCGGACAAGACCCCGGTCGCGCTGGCCGCCGTATACCGGTGGGCGCTCGGCGCCGGCGAGGTCTCCGAGGTCGCGCTCGCCGCCGGAGAGACGGCGGCCTGGTTCGACCCGGCGCTGCTCGCCGAGGAGGACGAACGCGCCTTCGCCGCCTGGCTGGCCGACCCGGCCGCCCCCAAGGCCCTGCACATCGCCAAGCAGGTCATGCGGGCCTTCGCCGAGCGCGGCTGGAGCATCGAGGGCGTCGTCGCCGACACCGCCCTCGCCGCCTACCTGGAGAAGCCCGGCCGCCGCACCTTCACCCTGGAGGTGCTCGCCGAGGACTACCTGGCCCGCTCGCTCACCCCGGCCCCGGCCGCCGAGTCCGGCCAGCTCGCCTTCGACGCCCCGGAGGAGGACCCGACCGCCGGCGCCCAGGCGCTGATGCTCCAGGCCCGCGCCGTGCTCGACCTCGCCGCGCTGTTCGACACCCGCCTCGCCGAGGTGGGCGCCACCGGACTGCTGCGCGACATGGAGCTGCCGATCGCCGCCCTGCTCGCCCGGATGGAGCGCACCGGCATCGCCGCCGACCGCGACTGGCTCACCGGCCTGGAGGCGCAGTTCGCCGCCGAGATCCAGCGGGTGGTCGAGGAGGCGCACGCCGCCGCCGGCCACGAGTTCAACCTCGGCTCGCCCAAGCAGCTCCAGGAGATCCTCTTCGGCGAGCTGGCGCTGCCCAAGACCAAGAAGATCAAGACCGGGTACACCACCGACGCCGACGCGCTCACCTGGCTCGCCACCCAGACCGACAACGAACTGCCGGTCGTCCTGCTGCGCCACCGCGACCAGGCCAAGCTGCGCACCACCGTCGAGGGCCTGCTCAAGACGGTCTCCCCGGCCGGGCGGATCCACACCACCTTCAACCAGATGGTCGCCGCCACCGGCCGGCTCTCCTCGCAGGACCCGAACCTGCAGAACATCCCGGTCCGCACCGAGGAGGGCCGGATGATCCGCCGGGCCTTCGTGGTCGGCGAGGGCTACGAGTCGCTGCTCACCGCCGACTACTCGCAGATCGAGCTGCGGATCATGGCCCACCTCTCCGAGGACGAGGCGCTGATCGAGGCCTTCGCCACCGGCGAGGACCTCCACACCACCGTCGCCTCCCAGGTCTTCGAGGTCCCCGGCGACTCCGTCGACGCCGAGATGCGCCGCAAGATCAAGGCGATGTCCTACGGCCTCGCCTACGGCCTGTCCGCCTACGGGCTCTCCCAGCAGCTCGGCATCAAGCCGGCCGAGGCGCAGGGCCTGATGGACACCTACTTCGAGCGCTTCGGCGGCGTGCGCGACTACCTGCACCGGGTGGTCGAGGAAGCCCGCGCCACCGGCTACACCGAGACCCTGCTCGGCCGCCGCCGCTACCTGCCGGACCTCAACAGCGACAACCGCCAGCGCCGGGAGATGGCCGAGCGGATGGCGCTCAACGCCCCGATCCAGGGCTCGGCCGCCGACATCGTCAAGATCGCCATGCTGCGGGTGGACGAGGCGCTGCGCACGGCGGGGCTGACCTCCCGGATGCTGCTCCAGGTGCACGACGAAATCGTGCTGGAGCTGGCCCCGGGCGAGCGCGAGCCGGTCGAGGCGGTCGTCCGCGAGCAGATGGCCGGCGCCTACCCGCTGCGGGCGCCGCTGGACGTCTCGGTCGGCGTCGGCGTCAACTGGGAGGTCGCGGCACACTGATGCGCCGTCAGCAGGCCCCGGGCGCAGCTTTTTCGAGGCGGCGCCCGGGGTCTTCTCGGCACCGGGGAGCGGCCCTACCCTGGCGGGTATGCCTGCCGATGAGGTGCTCCGCCGCCGCCGTGACGGCACCACCGTCGACCTCGTGTTGGAGCCGGGCGGGGGCTCCTGGCCCGCCGCCGCGCTCCTGGTGCTGCGCACGCTCGCCGTCCTGCTCGCCGTGGGTTTCGCGTTCCTCCCCGTCGGCATGCTGCTCGTGGCAGTCGCGGTGATCGTCGGCGCCACCTTCGTGGGCGCGGTGACCGTCTGCGCGGCGCTGTGGGTGTCCGCCGCGCTGCTCCTGTGGCCGTTCGTCGCGGCCGCCGAGCTGCGGTCGGTCCGCCGGGTGCAGTTCGCCCCGGCCCGGAACCCGACCGAACTGCGGTTCGTCCGGGGTGCCCGCGCCGGCGCCTGGGCCCCGATCTCCGGCCTGCGCCGGATCCAGCTGCGCGAGTCCGTGGAGGAGCCCTACGAGGGCGACCCCGCGCCGGCCGTCCGCACCCTCGACATCACGGTGGTGACCTCGACCGGCGGCGAGGGCCCGCGCAGTGCGCCGAAGGGCACCGACGTCGACGCGCTCCAGCGCTCCCTGGAGGACCTGCTCGGCCCGGCCGGCATCCCCGTCCTGCGCCGTACCGAACGTCGCGTCCGCCCCGAGCCCCGGCGGCCCTCCGGCGGCGGCTGGGTCTACGGCGGCTCGGGCTCGGCCAATTCCGGCGGGGGCTTCTCCGGCGGCGGGTGAGTCGGCGCCTCACCCGCCGGTGCCCGGGGACGTCCTCCCGGGTGTGCCGCCGGTCTTCCCGGACGGCCGCCGGCCCGGTGGCGTTCATCACCGCCCGGCGAACGGCGCGGAAACTCCCCGCTGCGGCGGCCGGCCCACCCGCCGCTGCCCGACCCGGCGGGGACGCCCCTGCGGATGCCGTGCCGGTGGACGCCCCGCCCGCCGTCGGCCCGCCGGAGCAGCGGTCCTGAGCGTCGGCGGCAGGGCGCGGGTCGCCGGGCCGCCGTCCGCGCTCCCGGCGATCCGGGGGATCCGCCGGGAGCGCCCGGGCGTCGCGGTGGCCCCGGGGGGTTGATACCGGGTCAGGGAGCCTCTTCACTTGTCATGGCGCCGCCGTCCTTGATCGTGGGCGCGGCACCATCGCTCCGACGCTCCACCGCTCCGACGCCCCACCGCCCCACCGCTCCGATGCTCCACCGCTCCGACGCCTCACCCGACGAGTCTGGAGATCCCCTCATGTCCCAGTCCCGCCTGCGGCGCGCCGTTGTCGCGCTGACGGCCCTGCCCCTGCTCGCGCTCGGCGCGGGCCAGGCCGTGGCCGCCCCGGCCC
>NZ_JZWY01000261.1:0-28901 GCF_000966955.1 Streptomyces sp. NRRL S-495 | reverse complement strand
GGCCGTGGCCGCCCCGGCCCCGACCCCGGCCCCCGCCGCCGCCTCCTCCAAGGTGACCGCGATCGAGGACGAGGTCGCCCGCACCCTGGCCGCCTCCCTCGCCGACCCCGCCCTGCGCGAGCGGCTGCGCACGGCGACCGCCGCCGCGCCTGCCGGCGCCGAACTCGCCCCGCTCGCCGCCGGACTGTCCGGCGACACCGCCCGTGGGCTCGCCGCCACGACCGCCCGCGCGGACCGCGCGGTGGCCACCGCCAAGGGCCTCGGCGACCTCGGCCCGCTGCTGCGGGTCCAGCTGGCCGACCCGTCGATGCGGGCCGCCCTGGACGCCGGCGCCGCGCCGCTGGTGGCGATCGCCGGCACCGACGAGCACGCCCGCACCGTCCGCGCCTACGACACCGCCGGCCGGGTCCGCGGCCTGGACGCCGCCACCCTGCCCACCCGCCCGGTCTACCTGGTCGACATCGACACGGCCAAGGCCCTGACCGCCGGGATCGACCTGCTCCAGCGGGAGTTGGCGGCCCGCGGGATCGCCCCGGCCGCCTCTGCCGCCTCCGCCGCCCCGGCCGCCGTGCAGGCGGCCGGCTGGTGGGGCACCAAGATCACCTCGGTCGAGGTGAACGACGACGAGGAGCCCTGGTTCAAGGGCGCCGCCGAGATGTTCAGCCTGGTCTCCGGCTTCGGCCTCGACGGCAAGGTCCGGGTCGACTCCGTCGCCATGCCGTACCTCCAGTACGACGGCACGGTGTACTACCCGAACCAGATCCTGGTGAACTGGTCGAACTACAAGTACAACCTGGCCGACGTCGTCCTGATGGAGGACGACGGCGACACCAACTACCTGGCGCTGGCCCAGGCCGTCGCCGCCGTCCTGCTCACCATCGCCGACCAGGGCGCCTACATCCCGCTGGTCAACGCCGTCCTCGCGGCGCTGCCCGCCTCCTGGTGGACCGACGACCCGGACTACGTGGAGTCCTGGTACACCCTCGCCCGCACCAGCACCGGCCGCCTCAACGGCGCCCGCGGCAACGGCTGGATGACCGTCGAGCCGTACTGGGTCAGCCAGCTCTGACCGTCCCCGACCGGGCCCCGACCGGGCCGGGCCGGCGCCGCGCGTTGCCGCGCTCCGTCGGCCCGGCCCGGTCGGGGCACAGTTGATCAACCCGTGTCACGGAGTCAATTCCGTACTACCGTGGGCACGATGACCATGGAATCCACTTCGACCGACCGGCCCACCTCCCTGGCCGGGGCACCGACGCTCCAGGCCCGCAACTCCGCCGCCTTCTGGACCGCGACCGGCGTCAGCCGGGGACACGAGGTGATCCGGCGCCGTGGCTTCGTCGCCGTCGACGGCGACGAGCGCGCGGGCCTGCGGATCCTGATCCAGGAGCCCGACCTCGACCCGGCCGAAGCGGCCGAGTTGAGCGAGCTGACCCGCCGCGCCGCCGGCCCGGTGACCGTCGAGGATCCGTTCAGCTCGACGGACCTGAGCCACCTGGGCATGCGCACCTGGCAGATGCCGATCATGCTGCGCCTGCCCGGACCGGTTTCCGCCCCGGCCCTGGACGTGACCCGGGTGCAGCGGCCCGAGGACCTCCAGGTGGCCGAGCAGGTCGTGATCGAGGGCTTTGACCTCGACGGCTTCCAGCCCTACCGCCCCGGTGAGCTCTTCCCGACGTCGCTGATCGAACAGCCGGGCGTGGACGTGTTCGTGGCCTCCGTCGACGGTGCGGTCGCGGGAGCCGGCGTGAGCGTCCTGGCCGACGGCGTCGCCAGCCACTACTGGATCGCCACCTCCTCCGCCTTTCGGTCACGAGGGGTGGGCCGAGCCGTCATGCTCGGCGCCCTCGCCCACCTCGCGGACCTCCCGGCCACCCTCACCGCCTCGAAGCTGGGCCGGCCGCTGTACGAGTCACTGGGGTACGAGGTGGCGGCCCCCTCGACCTGGTGGTCCGCACCGTCCGGCACGGCGTAGCGCCGGAGCCGGGGGCGGCCCACCCGCACCACCGTGACGCGCGGGCCGCCCCGCACGGGAAGTCGGAGCAGCCGACTTCCCGTGCGGCGGCGGACAGGTGCGGGAACCGTGGCCGGGTCAGCCGATGGACTTGATGGCGCCCCAGCCGCCGTTGCCCACCTGGGTGCTCGGGCCGTCGACCGGGCCGTGGATCGAGGTGCCGCCCTGGTAGAACTTCAGGGTGCCGTCACCGGCGGTGGCCCACATGTCGGCGGTGCCGTTCCGGTCGGCGTCGGCGGCGCCGGCGATCAGGGGACGGTTGGCGGTGGTGTACCCGTGGCCGTACTCGGTGCGGGAGCTGAAGGACTTCCCGTCGGGCTGGCCCATGTAGTGGTACAGGATGCCGTCCCGGGTGTCGCGGGCGAGGAGGTCGACCCAGCCGTCGTGGTCGGCGTCGCCGGGGGCGCTCAGGTCCATGACGTCCCAGCCCGTGGTCCCGATGACGACGGGGGCGCCGACGGCCGGGGCGGTGCCGACGGCGGCACCGGGGTAGAGGAAGAGCTTGTTGGTGTGCTGGACCACCAGGTCCGGCTTCCCGTCGTGGTTGGTGTCACCGACGCCCACGACCTGCGCGGTGGTGGGCAGACCACTGCCGATCACTATCCACGGGGCGAGGGTGCCGTTGCCGAGGTTGGGGTAGACGCGGAGCTCGCCGCCCACGCGGGCGACGACGTCCTCCTTGCCGTCGCCGGTCCAGTCGCCGCGGTGCGTCACGGAGGCTCCGGACCAGCCGCCGGCGCCGATGACGGTGTGCGGGCCGAGGCCGCCGCTGCCGGTGCCGGGATAGAGGCGCAGCTTGCCGGTGTCGTCCACCGCGACGAGGTCCGGCTTGTGGTCGCCGGTCATGTCGCCGGGTGTCGCGGGCACCGTGCTCCTGTCGAGCTGGATCCGCGGGGTGGTGCCACCGGTGTAGGTGATGGGCTTGCCGTCGCTCTTGAGCAGCGCTTCGAGCTGGTCGATGCTCATGCCGGGGTAGGTCTGCCTCAGCACGGCGAGCGCCCCGGCGACGTGGGGGGCGGCCATGGAGGTGCCGTTCTTCGACGCGTAGCCGCCGGGAACGGAGGAGACGATGCTCGTGCCGGGGGCGAGGAGGTCCAGCAGCGGTCCGCGGTTGGAGAACGTGGCGAGCTGGTCGTCGTCGGTGGTCGCGCCCACCGTGATCGCGGAGGGGACGCAGCCGGGAGCGCTGACGGCATCGGTGTCACCGCTGTTGCCGGCGGCGACGACGGTGGCGACGCCCGCGGCGCGCAGGCTGTCGATGACCGCCGCCCGGAGGTCCCGGGTGCAGGCCGTGGTCCAGTGTCCGTCGCCCAGGCTCAGGTTGGCCGCGACGACATTCGTCCCGGCCTGCTTCAGCGCGAGGACCTTCTCCAGGCCCTTGACCTGGGAGCTGGTGAAGCTGAGCACGCACGGAGTGGTCCCGGCCGCCCAGCAGGCCTCGTCGGAGTTGAACTTGGAGAACACCTGGACGGCGATGACGTCCGCGCCGGGCGCGACACCGCGTACGGGTGCCCCGCTGATGCCCGCGCCGTTGCCGGCGGCGATACCGGCGACGTGGGTCCCGTGGGAGCACTCGGTGCCCAGGGTGGCGCACGGGCCGCTGCCGGCGTCGGCGCTGCCGTCGCCCTCCTGCTGGGCGGAGCCGTCGGGGCACAGGCTGGTGGCGCCGGCGGCTTCGTCGTTGACGGAGAAGCACGCCTGGGTCTTCACTCGGCCCGCGAGGAACGGGTGGTTGACGGCGACACCGGTGTCGAGGATCGCGACCGCGGTGCCGGCGCCCGTCTTCCCGGCGGCGAAGGCCCGGTCGCTGCCGATCTTGACGGTGGATTCGTTCAGCGTGGGCGGGACCGGGACGTCCTCGCTGACGCTGACGACCCCCGGCCTGGTGTTCAGCTTCCGGAGGCCTTCCTGGTCCACGCGGAGGGTGATCATCGGCAGGGTGTCGTACGAGACGAGGGTCGGGCCCGCGTCGGCGGCGGAGGCCAGGTCGGCCCGCCGGTCGGTGACGACGTTGACGCGGACGGTGCGGCCGTTCCGGGTGCTGTCGAACAGCGGGGGGTCGACCGGTCCGACCCCTTCGACGGGGGCGGAGGCGGGGACGGGGACGGGGGCTGCTTCGGACAGGGGGCCGATGCCCACCGGTATCGCGGTGAGCGCCGTCGCCGTCGCGGCGGCGACGACCAAGCTGCGTGTACGTGGCTTCACTTACTGCTCCATAGACCGAGGACAGGGGGTGGGGCCGAGGGGCGGAAGGGTTCCGCCGCCCGGCCCCGTTGCGACTGGGCGCATCCGATCCGGCCCGTGCGCGGTGCGCTGCCGGAAGGACTCGACGCCTCACCTCGTCGCGTAGGCGCCGTTCTTCGGATTGCCGAAGCCGCTCACGAACTTGTAGTAGGTCCACGCGTAGCCGTAGCACTTCGGCCGCCGCAGGACGAAGTAGTGGTTGCAGCTCTGGTTCTTCATCGTGCTGTAGAAGGCGTTCTCGACATTCGACTTCTTGTTCCGGTCGAGGTAGTACGGGTAGTTCTTGTACGTGTTGCCGATGAGGCCGTAGCCGTAGTCGTGCATGTCGCACGCCGGTCGGAAGTTGAAGCCGCCCGGCCTGCTGATGTTGGGTCCGGGGGTGGTGCAGCCGTCGTGGTTGATGCCCATGACCCGGAAACCGGTCGGCGTGTACTTGTAGGTCGCTGCGTGCCAGCCGTAGTGCGCGACCCAGGACGCGCAGCCCCGCTTGAGGTACCACATCCAGTCCGTCGCGCCGGAGCAGTAGCGCGGGTTGGCCTGGGTGTCGGTGAACTCCCCGGTGGTGAAGTCCGCCGCCGGCGGTCCGGCGGCGGCGGGGTCGGTGATCCCGGCCGCACCCTCCAGCGGCGCGTCGGCGGCCGGACGCGGGGTGCCGACCGGGGCGGCGCTCGGGGAGGCCGACCCGGCGGGGAACGTCAGGTCCCAGTCACCGTTGGCCGGTGACGTGACGGCGGAGACCCGTCCCGCGCCGTCGTAGGCGTACGAGGAGACGGTCTCGATCCCCGAGGCCGGGTTGGCCACCGAACGGAGCTTCCCGGAGGCGTCGTACGAATACCGCGCGAGCGTCTGCACCGTGGCACCGTCGGTGAGGGTGATCTCCCGGGCCCGGCCCGCGAATTCGCCGGGTGCGGATGCGGTGGCCGTGGTGGCGGTCGAGTACGAGACCGTCAGCAGCCGGGAGGTGGCTTCCCCGGCCTCGGTGTCCTTGACCGTGGCGACCCGGCCCGCGGTGTCGTAGGTGACGGTGGAGAGGGCGCTGTCGGCGACGGTGCCCAGACCGGTGACGCGCCAGCCGTCGGGTCCCGAGGCCACCTGCTTCCAGGTGTAGGTCGGTGTCAGCCGGTCGAGTTCGACCGGGGCGCCGGCATCGGTGTCGGCGGAAAGGTCCGCGTCCGGCACCGACCCGGTCATGCCGGACACCTCGGTGGCGGTGGACACCAGGGTGCCCGTCGACTCGTTGAACCGGGTGGTCTCGGTGAGGGTGTCACCCTCGGGGGTCGCGTACTTCCTGACCGAGCCCCCGCCCGGGTAGCTGAGGCTGCTCTGCAGGGCGTAGGTGACCGCGGCGTGCGCGCCGAGGTCGGTGACGACGACGGAGTCGCCCCGCTGCTCCAGCTTGCGGTTGAGCCGGCCACCCACGAACTCGGCTTCCCAGCCCGGGCCGAAGACCCCCATGTCCGCACGGGCCGCGGGTGCGGACTCCGGCCTGGAGAGACCGTCCGGCTGGACCGTGACGGTGTGACTGCGGCTCATCAGGCCCGTCGCCACATCGGTCTCGTGGATCTCGAACGACCTGTCCGCGGTCGAGTAGACGCCGGGGCCGACCTGCTGGAGTTCGCCGTCCGCCGCCGGCGGTTCGACAACCTCGGCCGTCAGGGCGGGTAAGGCACCCGCAGGTGCCGCTCCGGCCACGCCCTGCGGAAGCAGCAGGGACAAGGACACCGCGGCCAGCACGGGAAGCGCGCTTCTGCTGCGCACGAGTTCCCCTCTCGTGAAAAGGCGATCAGTGGTCCGAACGGACCGACGGGTCTTGACCGGTCCGTTCGGCTGGTGCGCACATAGGAGGAGGGGAGGCCCGGAAAGGATTCACCTCCGGTCGGGGCTTTTTCGCGGGCGCGAGGCTCTGCCGAGCGGTCGATCAACGGGGCGGGCTGCACAGGAAGTCGGGTGGATCGACTTCCTGTGCAGTGCTGGTCGCTGCGGGCGGTTGCCGGTGAGAGCGTGCCGGGCGAGGGTGGCGAGCGGCGGGTGCATCGAGGGTGCTTTCAGGTCGACGCCCTCACGCGGCTGGACAGCGTGACCATGATCCGGGAGGCACGGAGGGATTATGAACGGCATTCACAGTGACCAACCGGTACGCGCCGCGTGGCGAAAGAGCTCCTACAGCAACGGGTAGGTCGGATGTGTCGAGGTCGATGACTCGCGCCCCGGAGCGGTGCGCGACTCCAAGGACCCTCATGGCCCCGCACTGGTCTTCCCGGCGGAGGCGTGGCAGTCGTTCGTGCAGGCCGTTCGCTCCGGCGAGTTCGGTGAGGTCTGACCGATCCCGGTGACGGAGGCGGTGCACCATGCCCAGGCGTGACTACGAGGACGACCCGAGCGCTCCCGAGGCCAATTCCCTCGTCCCGGCCGCTTCTGTCGTCGTGGTCGACGACGCGGGCCGGGTTCTCCTCCAGCGGCGTACCGACAACGGGATGTGGGCCCTGCCCGGCGGCAGGATGGACATCGGTGAGTCGCTCGCCGGGTGCGCTGTCCGCGAGACGCGCGAGGAGACCGGCATCGATATCGAGATCACCGGGATCGTCGGCACCTACACCGACCCCCGCCATGTCTTCGCCTACGACGACGGCGAGGTCCGGCAGGAGTTCTCGATCTGCCTCCTCGGGCGCCCGCTCGGAGGGGAGTTGCGGGTGTCCGACGAGTCCCACGAGGTGGCCTGGTTCGCCCCGGCCGAGACGGACGGGCTGCCGATGGTGTCGAACATCCGCTTGAGGCTGGCGGACTGGCGCTCGGGGAAGATCCCCGTGGTGCGTTAGCTACCGTTCTCCGATCGGCTCCCTGTCACTTCCTGGCGTTGGTGCGCTTCGTCGGCTCCGCCGTGGTCGGGTCCTCGGGCCAGGGGTGGCGGGGGTAGCGGCCCCTGAGATCCGCTCTCACGGCGTGGTAGCCGTTCTTCCAGAAGCCCTCCAGGTCGCCGGTGATGGCGGCGGGGCGGCCGGCGGGGGAGAGCAGTTGCACGGTGAGCGGTACTCGTCCGCCGGCCAATGCCGGGGCGGCCCTCCATCCGAAAAGTTCCTGCAACTTGACGGCCAGTACCGGGCGTTCGGTGCTGTAGTCCACCCGTATCTTCGAGCCGCTGGGCACGGTGATGCGCTCGGGGGCCAACTCCTCCAAACGCCCGGCCTGGCCGCTTGCCCAGGGGAGCAGGCGTTGCAGAGCGTCCGTCGTATTGATCCTTGCGAGGTCGGCGCGGCGGCGGGCGCGGGACAGCTCGGGTTCCAGCCACTCCTCGGCGCGTTCGAGCAGCGCGGAATCAGACACGTCCGGCCAGGGGTCGCCGATCGCCGCGTGGAGGAACGCCAGGCGTTCGCGCAGGTTGGACGGGAAGGTCAGCAGGGCGCTCACGCCCTCGCGGGTGAGGCCTTCGAGGATCGCGGTCCGTACGAGGGCCCGATCAGGACGGGTGAGCGGCTTCTCGGAGAGTTCGATGGCGCCGAGGGATTCCACCTGCCGGGAGACGACCTCGTCCCGCCGGGTGTCCCAGTGGACTTCGGCGCGCTTGGTGAGAAGCGGCGCGCCTGCGAGCAGCGCGGTGTCCTCGTCGAGCGCCGCCGCATGCAGCACCCGCGCCGAGTGCGCCCCCGCCGGCCGGTCGGCCGTCGCGACGGCGAGCCACGGCAGTGCGCCCAGCGCCGTACCCGGGGCGAGTTCGGCCGCCGTCCCCGAGGCCATCAGGTACGGGCTGCGCTCGCCCGGGGCGGGCCGCTCGACCCGCGCCCGGGCGATGCGCTCCGGGAAGGCCAGGGCGACGACGAGTCCGACGGCGGTGGCGTCGGGCAGGGCGGTGGCAGGTCCGTCACCGGCGGCACGTTGCAGGCGGCGGACTTCGTCGCGCCAGCGCCCGGCGTAGGGGTCGCGGGAGTCCTTGACCCCGCGCCACACGGCCGCGAGGTCGTCCCCCAGTGCGCGCGGCGGTTCCTCCGACAGCAGCGCGACCACCTCGGCCGCCCGGCGGGCGCCCACGGCGGGTGCGCCGTCGACCAGCGCCCGCCCCAACCGAGGGTGCAGCCCGGTGCGGGCGAGCCGCACGCCGCGCTCGGTCGCCCGACCGTCGGCATCCACCGCCCCGAGCGCCCGCAGGGTCTCCCGAGCGGCGGCCATCGCGCCGGAGGGCGGAGCGTCGGGCAGGGCCAGCCCGGTGGCGTCCGGGTCGCCCCAGCAGGCCACCTGGAGGGCGAACGGGGTGAGGTCGGCGAGCGCGATCTCGGGGGTGGGGAAGCGGGCGGCGCGGGCGTCCTCGGCCTCGTGCCAGCAGCGGTAGACGGTGCCGGGGGCCTCGCGGCCCGCGCGGCCGGCGCGCTGGCGGGCGGCGGCGAGCGAGGCCCGCACGGTGACCAGGGCGGCCAGGCCGCGGGCGTGGTCGGTGCGCGGCTCCCGGGCGAGTCCGGCGTCGACCACGATCCGCACGCCGGGCACGGTGAGGGAGGACTCGGCGACGGCGGTGGCGAGGACGACGCGACGCCCCGACGAAGGGGTGAGCGCCGCGTCCTGCACGGCCTGCGGGGCGCGCCCGTGCAGCTGCAGCACCTCGGCCCCGACCCCGCCCAACTGCCCGGCGACCCGGGCGATCTCGCCGACGCCGGGCAGGAAGCAGAGCACGTCCCCGTCCCGTTCGCCCAGCGCCCGCCGAACCACCGCCGCGACATGGTCGAGCAGCGCGAAGTCCACCCGGGTGCCGTGCGCGGGCCGGACGGCGCGCGGCGGCGGCGCCCACACCACCTCGACCGGGTGCGAGACGCCGTGCGCCTCGACCACCGGCGCGCCGTCCAGGAGTTCGGCCCAGGCCGCGGTGTCGGAGGTGGCGGAGGCGCAGACGATCCGCAGTTCGGGCCGCAGGGCGGCGCGCACGTCGAGCAGGAAGGCGAGCGCGGTGTCGGCGTCCAGGTGCCGTTCGTGGCACTCGTCGAGCACGACCACGTCGACGCCGGGCAGTTCCTGGTCGCGCTGGAGGCGTTGCAGCAGCACGCCGGTGGTGACCACCTCGACCACGGTCTCCGGGCCGACCCGGCGCTCGCCGCGCACGGTGTACCCGACCTCGCGGCCCACGGAGGAGCCGAGCAGCCAGGCCATCCGCCGGGCGGCGGCCCGGACGGCGAGCCGGCGCGGCTCGGCGACCAGCACCCGGCGCACGGGGCGGCCGTCGGCGAGCAGCCCGGCCAGGGCGAGCGGCACCAGGGTGGTCTTGCCGGTGCCGGGCGGCGCGGCGAGGACGGCGGTGCCGGGCCCGTCGAGCGCCTCGTGCAGCGCGGGCAGGGCGGTGCGGACCGGCAGGTCGCGCCAGGACGCCCCTGTTGATCGTTGGGGCAGCAAGCCGGCTCAGCCCCGCTCGGCGACGAAGATCGCGGTGCCGGGGATGAGCCGCCCGCGCAGCGGCGACCAGCCGCCCCAGTCCTGCTCGTGCCCCTCCGGCCACTCCGGTTCGACGAGGTCGACCAGCCGGAAGCCGGCGGCGACGAGTTCGCGGACCCGGTCGCCGAGCGTGCGGTGGTGCTCGACGTAGCTGGCGCGGCCCTGCTCGTCCTCCTCGACGTAGGGGGTGCGGTCGAAGTACGAGGAGACGGCGGTGAGCCCCTCGACGCCGGGTTCGTCGGGGAAGGCCCAGCGGATCGGGTGGGTGACCGAGAAGACCCAGCGCCCGCCGGGCCGCAGCACCCGGTGCACCTCGCGCATCAGGGCCTCGGTGTCGGCGCTGAACGGCACGGCGCCGTAGGCGGAGCAGGCGAGGTCGAAGGCGGCGTCGGCGAACGGCAGCACGGCGGCGTCGGCCTGGACGACGGGCACGGGTGCGGCGCCGCGGGCGAGGTCGATCCGGCGGGAGTGCTGGAGCTGGCGGTAGGAGATGTCGAGGGCGACCGGGCGGGCGCCGCGGGCGGCCAGCCAGCGCGAGCACTGGGCGGCGCCGGCGCCGATCTCCAGCACGGTGCGGCCGGTGACGTCGCCGAGCAGGCGGGCGTCGGCCTCGTCGAGGCCCTCGGGGCACCAGGTGAAGCGGTCGTCGCCGAGGAACTCGCCGTGCTCGTCCTGGTACTCGTCGGCGTTGCGGTCCCACCAGTGGCGGCTGGCGCGGCTGCTCTCGCCGACGCCGGCGGACCTCCTTACCGCGTCGTCGCCGTCCTCGTCAAGATCGTCGGGCTCGGGGAGGGGGGTGCCGGTCACGGTGAGAAGGCCCATCGCGTAGGGTGTCGTCTGCGGAAGCGCCGCTGTCGCGATCCGGTCCGAGAGGGCCGGGATCCCGGCGGTGGCATCCGGGGAAGGGGTCCCTTTCGGCCGCCACCTTGCGGTGCGCAATCGGAGGATATGGCCTGTTCCATGCCGGGCTCCACCGTCTTGCCGTTGTTGGCGTTGACCGTGCCTGGCCGTCCCCGTATGCTACAAGTTGCGCTGCGGGCCTGCGCGCCTCGGACGGAGCAGGTCGCGCTCGCATCTGTCGAAGACCCCACGGTCGCAAGACGGACGCCGATCTCCCGTTCTCGGGTTTTCCGGTGTGCCGTGTTCTTGGCTGTCCGGCTTTCGGTGGGAGCGATACGGGCCCTCCGCGTGGCATTACCTACGACTTTCATGTCCGCACCGGAGCCCTTTTCCTAATGACGAGCCCCACCGACTCCTCCCTCAGCACCACCCCGCAGGTCGCGCTCAACGACATCGGCGACGCCGAGGCGTTCCTGGCCGCGATCGACGAGACCATCAAGTACTTCAACGATGGCGACATCGTCGAGGGCGTCATCGTGAAGGTCGACCGTGACGAGGTTCTCCTCGACATCGGTTACAAGACCGAGGGCGTCATCCCGTCCCGCGAGCTGTCGATCAAGCACGACGTCGACCCGCACGAGGTCGTCGCCGTCGGCGACAACATCGAGGCCCTGGTTCTCCAGAAGGAGGACAAGGAGGGTCGTCTCATCCTGTCCAAGAAGCGCGCTCAGTACGAGCGTGCCTGGGGCACGATCGAGAAGATCAAGGAAGAGGACGGGATCGTCACCGGTACCGTCATCGAGGTCGTCAAGGGTGGTCTCATCCTCGACATCGGCCTCCGTGGCTTCCTGCCGGCCTCGCTCGTCGAGATGCGTCGCGTCCGCGACCTCCAGCCCTACGTGGGCAAGGAGCTCGAGGCCAAGATCATCGAGCTGGACAAGAACCGCAACAACGTGGTCCTGTCCCGCCGTGCCTGGCTGGAGCAGACCCAGAGCGAGGTCCGCCAGACCTTCCTCACCACCCTGCAGAAGGGCCAGGTGCGCTCCGGCGTCGTCTCCTCGATCGTCAACTTCGGTGCCTTCGTGGACCTGGGTGGCGTCGACGGCCTGGTGCACGTCTCCGAGCTGTCCTGGAAGCACATCGACCACCCGTCCGAGGTTGTCGAGGTCGGCCAGGAGGTCACCGTCGAGGTTCTCGACGTTGACATGGACCGCGAGCGCGTCTCCCTGTCGCTGAAGGCGACCCAGGAGGACCCGTGGCAGCAGTTCGCCCGTACCCACCAGATCGGCCAGGTCGTTCCGGGTAAGGTCACCAAGCTGGTTCCGTTCGGTGCGTTCGTCCGCGTGGACGAGGGCATCGAGGGTCTGGTCCACATCTCCGAGCTGGCCGAGCGCCACGTCGAGATCCCGGAGCAGGTCGTCCAGGTCGGCGACGAGATCTTCGTCAAGGTCATCGACATCGACCTCGAGCGTCGTCGCATCAGCCTCTCGCTGAAGCAGGCCAACGAGGCGCTGGGTGCCAACCCGGCCGAGGTCGAGTTCGACCCGACCCTCTACGGCATGGCCGCGTCGTACGACGACCAGGGCAACTACATCTACCCGGAGGGCTTCGACCCCGAGGCGAACGACTGGCTGCCCGGCTTCGAGAAGCAGCGCGAGGAGTGGGAGCGGCAGTACGCCGAGGCCCAGACCCGCTTCGAGCAGCACCAGGCCCAGGTCATCAAGAGCCGCGAGGCCGACGCGGAGGCTGCTGCCGAGGGTGGCGACGCCGTCGCCGCTGCGGCCGGTGGCTCCTACTCGTCCAGCAGCGACGAGGGCTCGGGCGCCCTGGCCTCGGACGAGGCCCTGGCCGCCCTGCGCGAGAAGCTGGCCGGCGGCCAGAGCTGAAGCTCTGCCCCTGCCGCTGAGGCCGGTTAACGCTGGCTGATCAGCGCTTGGTGTCATCGATGGACCCCGCTCGGTTTCCGAGCGGGGTCCATTGTTTTTCGGCCTTCATTATTTATTCCTTATGGGCCGGATTTTTGTGATTAGGGGCTCATCGGATGCCTATGGGTGATTCGGGACCTCTGGCCTACCTTGGGGGGAGTTGCCCGATGGGTCGCTCACCCGGCCCCACACGCTAGGCACCCCCCGCATATGCGCCGTCGCTCTGCCGTGACCTCCGCTTCCCCCCTTGCGTCCGACGCCCGTCCGTCCGCCGACCCCCGGGTCGCCGGACGTCTCGCCGCCCTCGGCCGGTTCTGCTACCGGCAGCGGCGCTGGGTGCTCGGTTTCTGGGCGGTCGTCCTGGTCATAGGCGTGCTGATCGGCGGCCGGGTCTTCGAGGGCACGGTGGCCGGCGCCTCCTCCGCCTCCGCCGAGGCGGACCGGGGCAGCGCCGTCGTCGCCGCCGCCGATCCGGCCCGGGGCACCGTCACCGCCGTGGTGGACGGCCGGTCCGTGGACGACACGGCCGTCCGGGACGCCGTCACCCGGGCCACCGCCGAGATCGCGGCCCTGCCCGGGGTCTCCTCGGCCGTCGACGCCTACGGCCCCGGCCCGGGCGCCGAGGCGCTCCGCTCGGCCGACGGCACCGCGAGCCTGGTCTCGGTGCGGATGGCGGACAGCAGCACCTCCGCGCAGGCCGGCGCCGTGACCCAGCGGCTGGCCGCGATCCAGCCCGAGGTCCAGCCCGGTGGCGGCAAGGTGACCGTCGGCGGGGACCTCGTGCTCCAGGACGAGGTCAAGAAGCAGACCGAGAAGGACACCCGCTTCGGCGAGATCGTGACCCTGCCGCTCACCCTGATCGTGATGGTCCTGGTGTTCGGGGGCCTGGCCGCCGCGAGCCTGCCGGTGATCGGCGCCGTCGCCTCGGTGGGCGGGGCGCTGCTGGCCATGTTCGGCTTCAGCAAGATCATGGACATCGACACCAGCGTGCTGCCGATCGCCACCGTGCTGGGGCTCGGACTGTCGATCGACTACGCGCTGCTCATGGTGAATCGTTTCCGCGAGGAACGCGGACACGGAGCGTCGATCGCCGCCGCGGTGGAGCGGACCGCCGCCACCGCCGGGCGCACCGTCGCCTTCTCCGGACTGACCGTCGCCGTCGCCCTGTCCGGGCTGTTCGTCTTCACCAGCCCGGTGCTCGGGGCGGTCGCCGCGGCCGGGGTGAGCGTCGTGGTGATCGCGGTGGCCGCCGCGCTGACGCTGGTGCCCGCGCTGCTCGGCTTCGCCGGGCGCCGGATCAGGACGCCCACCGCGCCCGTTCCCGACGAGGGCTTCTTCAGCCGGACCGTGCGCCGGGTCCGCAAGCGGGCCGTGCTCGTCGCGCTGGTCTGCACCGGGGTGCTGATGGCCGCCGGGGCGCCGTTCCTGCACGCCGAGATGCGCAACTCCGGCGCCGCCGTGCTGCCCGCCTCCTCGGCCGGGCGGCAGGTCGCCGAGACCGTCGACCAGCGTTTCCCGCAGGCTTCGGCCGCCCCGATCACGGTGGTGGTGCAGAGCGGCGCGACGGTCGCCCAGGCCTACGCGGACGACGTGGTGGCCCAGCTGCCGGGCGTCAGCGGAGTGCGGGCCGTCACCCCCGTGAGCGACACCGTCTCCACCATTGACGTCCTGGTGCACGGCGATCCGCAGGGCGGAGAGGCCAAGCAGGTCGTCAAGGAGCTGCGCGCGGACCGGGGCGGGCTGACCACCCAGGTGACCGGCGGGGCGGCCTCGGTGGTCGACTTCCAGGGCGAGCTGCTCACCCGGGGGCCGATCGCGCTCGGCCTGGTGGCCCTCGGCACGCTGATCCTGCTCTTCCTGATGACCGGCTCGGTGGTGATGCCGGTCAAGGCCCTGCTGATGAACCTGCTCTCGCTGGGGGCCTCGCTCGGCGCGCTGACCCTGGTCTTCCAGGACGGCTGGTTCAGCGGCCTGCTCGGCTTCAGTCCGACCGGCGGACTGGAGACCTTCATCCCGGTCCTGGTGTTCGCCTTCGCCTTCGGGCTGTCGATGGACTACGAGGTCTTCCTGCTGGCCCGGATCAAGGAGCTGCGGGACAAGGGCCACAGCTGCACCCGGGCGGTGGAGCTGGGCGTCCAGCGCAGCGGTCGGATCATCACCTCGGCGGCACTGCTGATGGTGATCGTCTTCGCCGGCTTCGCCCTCGGCGACATGTTGATGGTCAAGCAGATGGGCATCGCGCTGGCCGTCGCCGTGGCGGTCGACGCGACCCTGGTCCGCTGTCTGCTGGTGCCGGCCGCGATGAGCTTCTTCGGCGAGTTCAACTGGTGGGCGCCGGGCCCGCTGCGGCGGCTGCACGACCGGTTCGGGCTGAGCGAGCACGTCGAGCTGCCGGAGCTGGCACCGGCCGTACTGCCGGCGCAGCGTCCGGCGGAGGAACTGGTCGGCACCGGCTCGTAGTCGCCCGGGGCGGGCGGCGGGGCCGGGGCGACGGTCGGCCCGGTCGCGGTCGGGGCAGGCGGTTCGGTCGCGGGGCAGGCGGTCCGGTCGCGGTCAGGGCAGGCGGCGGAGCAGGGCGACAGCGGTGCGCAGGGTCTCGCGCTCGTCGGAGGTGAGACGGGCCTCGATCGCCGAGGCGATCCGTGCCTCGCGGCGGGCGCGCTGCTCGTACAGGGCGGTGCGGCCGGCCTCGGTGGCGGAGACCAGCAGCTTGCGGCGGTCGGTGGTGTGCGGCTGCTGGGTGACCAGGCCGGCCTCGGTGAGCAGCGCGACCGTGCGGGCCATCGACTGGTGCCGGACGCGCTGCCGGTCGGCCAGTTCGGCGACGGTGCAGGCGCTGTCCTCGCGGACCAGCAGGCCGAGTACGCCGGCCTGGTTCTGCGGCAGCGTGTCGCCGGGGCGCAGTGCGCGGACCAGTTCGCCGATGGCGCTGCGCAGGTCGGCGGCGAGTTCGAGGGTCTCGGGGTGCGGACTGTTCACGGGAGAAGCCTACCCCGAAGATCTACAGCAAAACTGTGCAGCTTTGCTGTATGTTCTGCCTATGCGGATCACCAAGTTCGGACATGCCTGCGTACGCCTCGAACACGGGGGGACGACCGTGGTCGTCGATCCCGGATCGTTCACCGACCCCGCCGCACTGGCCGGCGCGGACGCCGTCCTGATCACCCACGAGCACATCGACCACTTCGAGGAGGCCGGGCTGCGGGCCGCCCTGGAGGCGGATCCGGAGCTTCGGGTGTGGACCAACCCGGACGTGGCCGGGAAGCTGGACGGGGTCGCCCGGCGGGTGACGGCGGTCGGCGAGGGCGATGCCTTCGACCTCGGCGGGATCCCGGTCTCGGTGCACGGTGAGTGGCACGCGGTCATCCATCCGGACATCCCGCTGGTGCGGAACATCGGCTTCCTCTTCGGCGGGCGGCTGTTCCACCCCGGTGACGCGCTGCTCGTCCCGCCGGGTCCGGTGGACACCCTGCTGCTGCCGATTGCCGCGCCGTGGACCAAGGTCGGCGAACTCGTCGACTACGTCCGGGAGGCCGGGGCGCGGCAGGCGGTGCCGGTGCACGACGCGGTGCTCAGCCCGGTCGGCCTCGCCGTGCACACCCGGCTGCTCGGCCCGGGCGGACCCGGCGGCGCGGAGCTGCGCACCCTGGGCGAGGGCGAGAGCCTCGACGTGGAGTGAGTAGGCGGCGGAGCGGCCCGGGGTGACGGGAGGGCGGTATGCGCCGGTAGCCTGACGCCATGCTGAAGATCGGACTGACGGGCGGCATCGGCGCGGGCAAGAGCGAGGTGTCGCGGCTGCTCGCCGCCCACGGCGCGGTGATCGTGGACTCCGATGTGATCGCCCGCGAGGTGGTCGCCCCCGGGACGCCCGGCCTCGCGGCCGTGGCCGCCGAGTTCGGCCCGGGCGTGCTCGCGGCGGACGGCTCGCTGGACCGGCCCGCCCTCGGCGCGGTCGTCTTCGCCGACCCGGCCCGGCTGAAGGCGCTGAACGCGATCGTCCACCCGCTGGTCCGGGCGCGGTCCGCCGAGCTGGAGTCGGCGGCCGCGCCGGACGCGGTGGTGGTGCACGACGTGCCGCTGCTGGCCGAGAACGGGCTCGGCCCGCTGTACGACCTGGTGGTCGTGGTGGACGCGGCGGACGAGGTGCGGATCGACCGGCTGGTCCGGCTGCGCGGCATGACCGAGGACGAGGCCCGGGCCCGGATGGCCGCCCAGGCGAGCCGGGCGGACCGGCTGGCGATCGCCGATCTGGTGATCGACAACAGCGGCCCGCTGGCGGAGCTGGCCCCGCGGGTCGACGAGGCGTGGGAGCGGCTGACCGCCCGGCGCTGATCGTCCGGAGACTCGTATCCGGGCCGCCGAGCCGCTCAGGCCGCGGCGGCGTGGGTCACGGCCGCGGCCGCGAAGGCCCGGATCATCGGGTGGGCCCGGGTGCCGTCCCCGGCCAGCTCCGGCTGGAACAGTGAGGCGAGGAAGAACGGGTGGACCTGCTCCGGCAGCTCCAGGACCCGCAGCTCGCCCGCGTCGTCGGCGCCGGTGAACCGCAGGCCGCCCGCGCGCAGCCGTTCCAGATAGCCGTCGTTCAGCCCGTACGCGCAGTGGTACCGCTCCAGGGTGCGCGGCGCGCCGAGCACCCGTTCCGCCAGCGAACCGGGGGTCAGGCGGACGGCGCCCTCGTGCCCGACCAGGGAGCAGCTGAGCGGCACGATCACCCGGTCCGCCTCCTCCGGGTTGCTCTCGCCGTGCGCGGCGCCGTCGATGCCGCAGACGTGCCGGGCGTACTCCAGCACCGCGTGCTGGAAGCCGGCGCAGGTGCCGAGGAAGGGGATGCCCCGCTCGCGGGCGGTGCGAACGGCGGCGACCGCGCCGTCCTCGCTGCGGTACGGGCTGCCGGGCAGCAGCCAGACCGCGTCGAAGCCGTCGAGCGCGCCGGGGGCCACGGCGTCCTCGGTGGGGATCCAGTAGGCGTCCAGGACGAGCTGCTCGCGGGTGGCGAGCGCGTCGAGCAGCCCCGGGATGCGGGCGTGCGAGCGGACGGCGGCCGAGCGGTCGCCGACCAGGGCCAGGCGGGAGGTGGGATGCGTCATGCGGCTATCCTGACCGCCGACGCGGCATCAGCGCCAACGATGATTCCTTACCTCTCGATCAGTGGATGTGATGGCAGATGGAGCCGCAGCAGCTGCGCACCTTCGTCACGGTGGCCCGGCTGGGCTCGTTCTCCGAGGCGGCCCGCGAACTCGGGTACACCCAGTCCGCCGTCTCCCAGCAGATCGCGGCGCTGGAGGCGGACCTCGGCACGGCCGTGCTCCACCGCCGTCCGGTCGGGCCGACCGGCGCCGGGGAACGGTTGCTGGAGCACGCCGCCGCGCTGCTGCTGAGGATCGATGCGGCGCGCGCCGACATCGCGCGCCTGGCGGGTGCCGCGAGCGCCCGCCTCGTCGTCGGGGCCACCCCACTGGCGGTCGGGGCGGAGCTGGGGCGCGCGCTCGCCGAGGTGCGCCGGGCGTATCCGGCGGTGGACCTGACGGTGCGGGTGGTCGCCCAGGACGTGCTGCCCGCCGAGGTCGCCACCGGTGCGGTCGACCTCGCGCTCGTCGACGGCCCGGCCGCGCCCAGCGACCCGCTCCCGCTGCCCGACGTCGGCCCGCTCGCCACCGTGGCCGTCGCCGAGCAGCCGCTCGTCGTCGCGCTGCCGGCCGGCCACCCGCTCGCCGGACGCTCCGGCCTGGCGCTCGCGGACCTGTCCGCCGCCCACTGGCTGGACGCCCCGGGCCTGGCCCCGACCGCCGACCGGCTGAGTGCCGCCACCGGCGTCGAGGGCTACCGGCCCGCCGCCCGCTACCTGGGCACCGATGTGCGGGGGCTGCTCGCCCTGGTCGCGGCCGGGCACGGGCTGGCGCTGCTGCCCGCCACCGCCCTGGCCGGGGTGCCGGACGTGGCGGCGGTGCCGGTCCGGGCTCCCCGGCTGGTGCACCGGACGGAGCTGGTGCACGGCGCGCTGCCGGAGGGGCCCGCCGCGCTGCTGGCCAAGCTCCTGACGGGGGAGCGGACGGGCGGGGCGGCCGGATCGGTGGCGTGAGGGCTCAGCCGACGATGCGGGCGCCGGGACAGCAGGGCCCCTCGACCTGGTAGCACACGTAGCGCAGGCAGCCGAGGCAGACCGAGATGTTCTCCAGCCGCCAACTCTGGCCGTGGCAGGCGCAGTCGGCCCGTTCGCGCAGCAGTGCGTCCCACCCGTCGGCACCGCCGTTGGCGGCGAAGGCCGCGGCGATGTACTCCGCGGTCGCCGGGTCGTCCTCGGCGGTGCCGCGCCGGGCGGCGTCCAGGTGCCAGCAGTAGAGGGCGAGCAACGGCCGCCCGTCGACCAGGCGGTAGCGGGCCCGGCCGTCGTCCTCCCAGTCCTGGACCAGCCGGGCGACCCGTTCGGGGAACGGTCGCGCGGGGTCGAGGAGGCGGCGGTTTCCCTGCGGTGGTGGCTGCTCGGCGGTCATGTGGTCCCCTTTCCGGGGCCCACGGTAGGGTGTCACGTTGCGAAGTCACCGGCCGGGGTGGGGTGTTGATGATGCCCGGGGCGGTTCCTAGGTGCAGGTGGTGCCCTCGGCCGGCACCCGGTCGGCCAGCAGGTACTGGTCGACGGCCTGCTTGAGACAGGCGTTGCCGGAGTCGTAGCCGCCGTGGCCCTGCCCCTGGAGCGTGACCTCGACCCCGACGCCCGGGCCGAGTTGCCGCACCATCGCCCCGGCGCCCTCGTACGGGGTGGCCGGGTCGCCGGTGTTGCCGATGACGACGATCGGCGCCGAGCCGGGGGCGGACACCTCGGGGAGGTCGGCGCTGCCCTGGACCGGCCAGCCGGTGCAGGAGGTCAGGCCCCAGGCGGTGAAGTCGCCGAACACCGGCGAGACCTGGCGGAACGTGGGCAGCAACCCCTGGACGTCGGTGGCGGTGTAGCGCGACTTGTCGTCGGCGCAGCTGATCGCCCGGTTGGCGGCGGACTGGTTGCTGTAGTGGCCCTGCTGGTCGCGGCCGCTGTAGGCGTCGGCGAGCGCGAGCAGGGTGGTGCCGGTGCCGCCCTGCATCGCCTCCTGGAGGCCGACGGAGAGGGCGTTCCAGGTGTTCGGGTTGTAGAGCGCGGCGGCGATGCCGGTGACCGCGAGGTCCTGGGTCAGCCTGCGGTCGCTGTCGGTGGGCAGCGGGGCGGTGTCGAGGCCGTTCAGCAGGTCGGTGATCCGCCGGGTGCCCTCGTCGCCGCCCTGGCCGGTCGGGCAGGACGGCCCGGCCTGGGCGGCACATGCCTTCATGAAGTTCTCCAGGGCGAGTTGGAAGCCCTTCGCCTGGCCGAGCGCGCTCTGCACCGGGTCCTTGGTCGGGTCGACGACGGCGTCCATCACCAGGTGGCCGACGTTGCCCGGGTACTGGTGGGCGTAGACGCCGCCGAGCTCGGTGCCGTAGGAGATGCCGAAGTAGTGCAGCTTCTGGTCGCCGAGCACCTGGCGCAGGAGGTCGAGGTCGCGGGCGGCCGAGACGGTGTCGACGTGGGGCAGGACGGCGCCGGAGTTCTTCTCGCAGGCGGCGGTGTAGCCGGAGTTGGCCGCCTCGAGCGCGGTGGTCTCGGCCTGGTCGTCGGGCGAACCGTCGACGGAGGCGGAGGCGTCCGTGGCGGCGTCGTCCAGGCACCGCACACCCGCGCTGTTGCCGACCCCGCGCGGGTCGAAACTCACCAGGTCGTAGCGGGCGTTGAGGTCGGCGTAGTCCTTGGCGAGGGCGGGGAGGGTGACGACGCCGGAGCCGCCCGGGCCGCCGAAGTTGTAGATCAGCGAGCCGATCCGGGGCTGCCCGCCGGTGCCGGTGGCCACGGCCCGGATCAGGGCCAGGTCGATGGTCTGCCCGTCGGGCTTGCTGTAGTCCAGCGGGGCCTTGAGCGTGGCGCACTCCCAGGGCGCGCCCGGGGCCGAGCCCTCGCCGCCCTGGGCGGTGGAGGGCGCCGGGCAGGTCTGCCAGTTGAGCTGCTGGCCGGTGAGCGAGGCCGGCACCGGCGGGACGCCCGCGGTGGTGGAGGCCGAGGTCGTGGCGGCGGGAGTGGCGGGTGCGGCGGAGGCGGTGGACGGCCCGGACTTCGCGGTGCCAGTGCCGGAGCTGGAGCCGGAGCCGGAGCCGCTCTCGCAGGCGGCCGTGGCGGTGGCCAGGACCGCGGCGAGGCCGAGGGCCCCGGCGCCGCGTACGACAGGGTGCATGGGAGGTGGTCCGTTCCTGGGGTCGCGGCGGGGTCGGGGCGGGGGCGGGGGCAGGCTCGGGGCAGGGTCGCGCGAGGGGCGGCGCGGGGCTGCTGCGGCGCCAGCCTAGGGACGGGGCGGGCCCGGTGCGCGCCGGAGCGCCGCGACGCGCCGTCGGCCGGGGGCCGTGCGGGTGGTCCGCCGCGGCGGGGGAGGGGCGGACGCAGGGGTTGCCGAAGCCCGGGTGGCTCGTTGTTCCTGCCGTGAGCCCTGACTTTTCCGCCCGTGGCGGTTGCGAAGAAACGATTCTGCATGCCCGCGTCGCCGTTCCGGCAGTGCGCACCACCCGGAGGCGGTCATGACGTACGACAGCCCGCGCGTCCCCGCGCAGTACGCCCCCGGTGACGGCTGCGCGGTCGCGCTCGACCTCCGGGTCGCCGTCTGCCCCGGTCTGACCGTCTCCGTCGCGGCCCGGCTGCGGTACCACACCGCCGACCCCTACGCCGTCTTCCTCGACAACCACACCGACCTCGCCACGCCCATCACCTGGGTGTTCGCCCGCGACCTGCTCGCCACCGGACTGCACGGCTGGTCCGGGATCGGCAGCGTCTCGGTCCACCCCGGCGTGGACGAGCGGCTCGACTCCGTCTTCATCACCCTCACCGGCGAGGGGAGCAGCGTCGTCCTGCGGGCCCCCGCCGAGCGGGTCCGGACCTTCCTCGCCCGCACCGAGAGCCTGGTCCCGATCGGGCGGGAACGCACCCATCTCGACCTGGACGGCCTGCTGCGGAAGTTGTACGAGGGCGGCGCCGCCTCGCCGGGGCCGTGAGGCACCGGGCGTGCTACCGCCGCTCCGCGCCCCCGACGGTGTGCAGGCGGTCGAAGACGTCCAGCGGGAGGCCCGGGTAGCGGACGCCGGTCAGGACGCGGTGTGCGCTGCGGTTGCCGTCGACGATCTCGCCCAGCAGGGCCGCCACCGGGTCGGTCCCCCCGGCATCGGTTCCGGCCCTGGGACCGGCCCCGGCCCCGCGGGCCCCGGTCACAGTCGTGCGGCCGTCTCCGGGCGCAGCGCGCGGACCGCGAACAGCGTGGTGAGGTGCGGCGAGCCGAAGTACAGCGGCAGGCGCCCGGTGCGGAAGTAGCCGCCGGCCGGCCAGGAGCCGTCCGCGAGCTGGGCCCCGGCCAGCCGGCGGCGCAGCTCGGGCAGTTCGGCGGTCTCGCCCGCGTATTCTCCGGCGAGTACCAGCAGCGCCACCGAGAGCGGAGTGTCGGCGGTCTGGGTGGTCACGTGCCCCACCGCCCGCCGTACCGGCGCGGCGAGTTCGGGCACGACGGTGGACGCCCGGGCGGCGGCGTGCAGGAAGGCCTCCGGGGCGGCGTAGTAACGGGTGCCGGTGCGGGGGCCGTTGAGGTGCTCGACGAGGTAGCGGAGCGTCGCCTCGGCCGCCGGGTGCGGCAACCGGCCGACGGCGCCCGGGAGGTGCAGCGCGAACAGGATGTTGGCGGCGGCGACGGCGTCGTAGCGGCGCCCGCGGGCGGGGCTGCGGTCGCTGTCCTCCCAGTAGGCCGGTATCGGACCGTCGTCCGGGCCTATCTGGGTGTCGAGCAACTCGTGTGCCAGCGCGTCCAGTTCGGTCGGCCCGAGCAGCCCGTGCCGGGCCAGTCCGGCGGCCGCGACGGCGGTGCTGTCGGTGCTGGCGGGGCCGGGCGGGAAGGTGCGGTAGCGCGGCGCCGCCGGCTCGCGGTAGCGGGCGACCTGCGGCGCCAGCGCGGCGATCAGCTCGCGCTCCTCGGCCCGCCCGGAGTCCGGCCGCAGCAGGGCGAGCCCCCACATCGCGGAGAAGCCCTCGTCGTCCGGGTCGAACCCGAGGTCCTCCCCGTGCGTGACGAGCAGGTGCCGGCGCGCCTCGGCGCCGCTGAGCGGTCTGCGCAGCTCCGGGTCGGCGCCGGGTCGGGCGGGCGGCAGTCCAGCGGGCCCCAATGCCCGGTGGAGGAAGCCCAGTCCGCGCCCGACGGCGTCGTCCCACGGCGTTTCCTCTCGTCCCACGGCGTTTCGTCGGCGGACATCGCGTCCCGTCCCCTCGTTGCTGCCGGCCGGCGGGGCCGGCCGCGCGATCCTCTGCGTCCGGTGGCCCGCCCTGTCCACCCTCCTTCCTTCCCGGCCGGGCCGCCCGCATGCCTCAGTCGGCGAGCGGCCTGCGGAACAGGGCGGTGAGCAGCACGGGCAGGCCGAAGAGCGGGGACGCGGGCCCCTGCGGGACCATCGGGCGGATCTCCAGCTCGGTGAACCCGCTGAAGATCCACCGGAGTTCGTCCGGCGCGAACGCCAGTCCGCCGTCCAGCCGGCCGTTGCGGTACAGCGCGGCGTCCGGCAGCTCCGAACCCATCTCGCCGGCCGCGAAGCAGGTCAGCCCGAAGTGCCCGCCCGGTGCGAGGACGCGCTCCAGCAGGGCCAGGTAGCTGATCCGGCGGTGCGGCGGGAGGTGGTGCAGACAGCCCGAGTCGTACACCAGGTCGTACTGGGGGAGGGGGAGTTCGGTGCTGAAGATGTTGCCGTGGTGGAAGCGCGGGGCGACGCCCGCCGCCTCCGCGCGCTCGCGCGCCCAGGCGAGGGCGGTCGCGGAGAGGTCGACGGCGTCCACCTCGAAGCCGAGCGAGGCGAGGTGCACGGCGTTGCGGCCCGCCCCGCAGCCGAGGTCCAGCACCCGTGCGCCGGGCGGCAGCAGGCCGTCGTCGAGCCGCGCGACGAGGTTCTCGTCCGGCTTGTCGACGAAGAACGGCCGCCCCGAGGCCCGGTCGGCGTAGAAGTCGTCCCACCAGTCGGCGGCCTGGTCGGTCCAGCGGTCCGCCTCGGGGCGGAAGAGCCCGTCGAGCAGCTCGAGGACGTCGTCGACGGAGCGGATGGCGCGGTTCAAGGGCGGGCCTTTCGGTGGGGTGGGATGCTCCCAGCCTAGGAGTACGCGGACGTACTTTCACCCCCGATTCCCGTCGTCGAAAAGGCCGTTGAGCCCTGCTGCGGCCCTGGTCGGACGGCCCCCGTCCTGGCCCCCCGGACCCCGGGGCGGACGACCGGCCGCACCGTGCCGCAGGCCCGGGAAAGGGCGTTCCGGCGGGCCGCCGGAGCCCGCCGGACAGGGCCGCCGGATCACATGTCGATCACGTTCCGGAGGCCGTTCCGCCCGCGCTCCGCCCGCGCTCCGAGTCGCGCTCAGCCGCCGTCGGCCGCACCGGCGGAGAGGAGTTCGCAGTCGGCGAAGTTCATGCAGCCGCAGGCGAGGCAGGCCGCGACGGCGTCCCGGAGCTGCTGGGTCTGCCGGACGACGAGGTCGAGCTCGGGGAGCTTGCGTTCGGCCAGGGCGCGCCACTGGCGGGTGGTGCCGCGCGTGGTGGAGTCGTCCAGCAGCCCCCGGATCTCGGCCAGTGTGAAGCCCGCCCGCTGGGACATCCGGATCAGGGCGACCCGGCGCAGCGTCGCCGCGGGCCAGACCCGGCGCCCGCCCAGGCGGCGGGCCGCGGGCAGCAGGCCGAGGCTCTCGTAGTACCGCAGCGCCGATGGCCGCAGTCCGGTCTGCCGGGCCAGCTCCCCGATACCGACATCCTGCACGTCCGCCCCCGCCCCCGGTTCCGCTTGACTTCAAGCGCGCGTGAACCGCTTGCCTGGCCTGCATGATCTCATCCGCACCACTGGTCCGGCGGCTTCCCCCGGCCTACCGTCCGCTGTTCGCCCCGGGCCCGTTCCGCCGACTGCTGCCCGCGCTCGCGGTGTCCGACCTCGGGGACGGCATGAGCGCCGTCGCCGTGCCGTGGCTCGCGCTGCAACTGGCCCCGCCCGGGCGGGCCGGACTGTTCGTCGGGGCCGCCGTCGCCGCCTACGTCCTGCCCGGCGCGCTCGGTGCGCTGCTGCTCGGCCGCTGGCTGCGCGGACTGCCCGCGCGGCGGCTGATCCGGGCGGACGCCTGGACGCGCGCGGTGCTGCTCGGCGCGATCCCCGTCTGCTCGGCGCGATCCCCGTCGGGTGGGCGTCCGGTGTGCTGGGGCCCTGGCTGCTGCTGGCCCTGCTGGCCGGCTCCTCGCTGCTGCACGGGTGGGGCGCCAGCGCCCGGTACGCCCTGGTGGCCGAGGTGCTGCCGGCCGGGCGCCGGCTGGCGGCCAACGCGCTGCTCAGTACGAGCGGTTGGGTGGCGATGATCGCCGGACCGGCGCTGGCGGGGACGCTGACGGCGATGGTCGCGCCGGCCTGGGTGCTCGGGCTGGACGCCCTGTCGTTCGTGGTGCTGGCCGTCGGTGCCGGGCGGCTGTCCGCCGTCCCCGTTGCCGCCCCCGTCCCCGCTTCCGGCTCCGGCTCCGGGGCCGACCGCTCCGCCTCCGCCCGGGACCGGGCGGAGCGGGAGGCCGTGCCGCGGGGCGAGGGCCTGCGGGTGCTGCGGTCCAAGCCGGAGCTGCTCGCCCTGCTCGTACTGACCTGGCTGTTCAACCTGGCCTGGGGCCCGGTGGAGGTCGCGCTGCCGCTGTTCGTCGGGCAGGAGCTGGCGGCCGGGCCGGGGCTGCTCGGCGCCTACTGGGCGGCCTTCGGGGTCGGGGCGGTGCTGGGCGCGCTGGCCGTCGGCATGCTGCGCCGCGGCGCGGTCCGGCGGGTGCTGCTGGGGATCGTGGCCGCGCACGGCGTCGCCCTGCTGTCGTTCGCGCCGCCCGGCCCGGCCGTGATCTCGGTGGCCGGGTTCGCCGTGGTCGGGCTGGTGTACGGCCCGTACGGCGCGTTGTCGCTCGGCCTGTTCCAGGACCTCACGCCGCCGCCCGCCCTCACCTCCGTTCTCGCCCTGAGGTCCTCCGTGCTGATGACGGCCTCGCCCGCGGGCGCGACCCTGGGCGGTCCGCTGACGGCCGCACTGGGGCCGCGCGCCGTGCTGGTCGGGGCGGGACTGGCGATGATCGCCGTGGCCGGGTGCGCCGCCGTGGCGCCGGCCCTGTCCGGACGCCTCGCGCGCGACGCCTCGGGCGCGGGAAGTCGGCGGGTCCGACTTCCGGTGCGCGGGCGCGGGCCGGGGTCGGTGGATAGGGTCGGCCGTTATGACGGACGACGGTGTGCGGGTGGTGCTGATCGGGGGGACGTCGAACACCGGGAAGTCGACGCTCGGCCGGCTGGTGGCGGACCGGCTCGGCTTCCCGTACCGGTCGACGGACACGCTGGCGCGCCACCCCGGCCGACCGTGGCCGGTACCGGGGTGGGAGGTGCCGCCGCATGTGGCGGAGCACTACCGGACCCTCACCGTCGAGGAGTTGATCGCCTCGGTGCGGGAGCACTACGCGCGGCTTTGGCCCCGGATCGAGCAGCTGATCACGGAGGGCGCGGGAGCGGGCCTCGTCCTGGAGGGCTCGGCGCTGTGGCCGCCCGAGGTGGCGCGGTTCAGCGGCAGTGGGGTCTCCGCCCACTGGCTGCGGGCCGACGAGGCCGTCCTGCGCGCCCGGATCCGGACGGCCGGCCGCTACCCGGAGGCGACCCCGGACGGCCGGTACCTGATGGACAAGTTCCTGGCCAGGTCGGTGCGTTACCAGGAACTGCTGCTCGCCGAGCTGGCCGCGCTCGGCCGGGAGCCACTGGACGCGGGGGACGGCCGGTCCGTCGAGGAGCTGGCGGACGCCGTCGTCGCGGCCGTCACCGGTTGACCGGCCGTCACAGGTGCAGGGTGAACGAACCCTCGCCGTGGCGGCGGCCGTTGACCTGGAGTTCCAGCAGGTGCACGCCGGGGTGGTAGCGCCGGGTGCTGATCGGCTTCACCGCGTGCCGCCTGGTCGCCCGTAGGGTCTCGCCGGGCGCCAGTGTGCGGGTGGTCAGCTTGAACACCTTGGGCGTCCGGCCGCCGTTAGCCTTCACGTGGTGCACGACATAGTCGATCACCACGCTGGTGCTCTCGTCGTGGGTGTTGGTCACCGCGTACTCGAACACCAGCTCCTCGCCGAGTCGGACGTCCGGGGTCAGCACCCGCGGGCCCTCGACGGTCACCGGGACGTCCGGGCGGTGACCGAACAGGGTGAGTGCCTCCGGGTGGCCCGCCTTGATCAGGGTCCGCAGGCCGTGTCGGACCAGTTGCGGCGTCGTCGGCGCCGGGTCGGCGAGCCAGCGGCCGGCGGTCTCGACGGCGATGTCGGGGTGGTCGTGGCTGATGTCGTTGAGGTGGTTGGCGACCGAGCGGCGCACGTAGTCGGACTCGTCCCGGTACAGCGCGTCGAGCACCGGCAGCGCGGGCCTCGGATCGGCGATCAGCGCGGGCAGTTGGGGAGCCCAGGGCAGGCGCGGCCGGGTGCCCTCGCTGGCCAGCCGCCGGACGTGCGGGTCCGGGTGCTCGGTCCACTGGGCGACGACGACGGCGAGCGCGCGGGCCTGGTCGGCGCGGAGGAACGGGCGGACGGCGCTCTCGGAGGTGTGCCGAGGGGTGAGCGCGGCGAGCAGCGCGAGCGCGGGCTCGAAGGCGTCGAGGCCGCGCACGGCTACGGCCTCGCCGACCGGGAAGGTCATCCACCCGGTGAACTCCTCGTCCCGCAGCGCGTCGTACAGAACCCGCTCGAACTCCGGGTAGTCGGCCGGGAGGTCGGCGAGCACGGCATCGCGGATCGCGGCGACGCGTTCACGGAAGCCGAGCGGGTCAAGGGCCGCGCCGCAGCGGTCGAGGGCGGCGGTGGTGACGCCCGGGCCGGTGCGGGCGAGACAGCGGGCGAGCGCGGCGACGGTGTCCGGGGCGATCATCTCGGCGGCCGTGGGCACGGGGTGGCCTCCTGGTGACGTGCGGGTTTGCGGTGGCTGTTGAACGGTACGCGGTGGGTCCGACAACGACCGGCGCCGCCGGATCCGGCCAAGTTCGTGGTCGAAGACTTCGGGTGCTGAATGGTGGGGTATGCGTTGTTCATCCGCTTTGCGTTGGCCATGCCATGACATCCCCGCATCGGCGCGATCTGTCCAGCGCGGATCCGGGGAATGTCCGGTCATATCCACCGATGTACCGGCGGGCATTGTTCCGTTCTCGCCCGAGAAATCCGGATCGCCCAATTCCAGGTGGCCGAAGCTGGACATGTCCGGAGATCCGGTCGCCCGATGTGGTGATTCTGCGGATAAGTTCGACGTCGACCGGTCAAACGGGCCGGTCGACATCGGGAGGAAATGCGATGAAGCTCGTCAAGCGCACCGCTGCCCTTGCTGCCTCGACGGCCGTTCTGGCCGGCGGCCTGACGTTCCTGTCCACCGGATCGGCGAGCGCCGCCTCCGGCTACGTCACCCTGACCAACCTCGCCACCAGCCGCGTCCTGGACAGCAACGGCAACGGCAACGTCTACACCCTCGGCGCCAACGGCGGCTCCTACCAGGTCTGGTGGGCCAACGACGAGGGCAACGAGACCTACACCTTCAAGAACCTGGCCACCGGCCGCTGCCTCGACAGCAACGGTGACGGCAAGGTCTACACGCTGGGCTGCAACGGCGGCAACTACCAGAAGTGGGTCAAGAGCTGGGGCGGCAACGGCGCCTTCTACCGGAACGTCGCCACCGGCCGCTACCTGGACAGCAACGTGAACGGCGACGTCTACGCCATCGGCGGCAACGGCGGCAACTACCAGAAGTGGAACTGATTCCGATCGGGGCGATTTCCGCCGCCTGATCGGAAGGTCCGTCTAGTAAGGGAATGAAAAAACGCCCTCCCCGGCGCCTCAATCTCCGGGGAGGGCGTTTTCCGTGTCAGCCGGCGGGCAACTCGCCGGCGCGGAGCGCGGCGAGGAAGGAAGCCCACGCGGTAGCGGTGAAGGCGAGGGTGGGCCCGTGAGGGTCCTTGCTGTCCCCCGAATGGGGATGGCCGGGGAGTCGGGGGCCGGTGCTGAGAGCGGCGTCCGGGGAGGACGAGTCCGGGCGTGGCCTGGTACTCGTCAAGTTGCTTTCCCAGCGCTGGGGTTGCTGCCCGCGTGACGGTGTGGGGAAGATCGTCTGGGTGGAGATCGCGTCGTAGGCCGACAACCGGGGGAACGGCGGATTCCGGCCGATGGGACGGTGGTTGGTGCACGGCCTCCGCGAACCGGGTGACCCGTCAGGTTCGAGGCGATGCTGCGGGGATGGGAGCGGCAGCAGGTGCGCAGACCGCCCGTGGACGGTCTGCGCACCTGTCGGGAGCGGGGTGCCGCAACGGCCGGGAGAACGGTGTGTCCGTTCCCCCGGCCGTTGCGGCACCCTTCGGCCGCCTTTCGGTTCCCGCGCCGCAGCCGGGCCCCCGTCAGGCGGTGGGC
>NZ_JZWY01000260.1:0-29176 GCF_000966955.1 Streptomyces sp. NRRL S-495 | reverse complement strand
CCACCCGAACCGCACCCTTCGCCAGAGCCCGGTCGACCCGTGGCCAAGCCCGAGGAGAACTACCCTCATGAGGACTCGTCGCACCTTCGCCGTCGCGCTCTGCGCCATCGCGCTCACCGCCACCGCCGCCTGCGGCAAGGACGGCACGCCCGGCACCGGCAACGCCTCGTCCGGCGGCACCGCGGCCCCCGCGCTGCCGACCTACACCGTGAAGACCGACGTCAAGGTCGACTCGGCCGTGCTGGCCGAGGCCAAGAAGCGCGGCCAGCTGATCATCGGCGCCAAGTCCGACCAGCCGTTCCTCGGCTGGGAGGACCTCGCCAGCGGCGACCGCAGCGGCTTCGACATCGAGATCGCCAAGATGGTCGCCGCGGACCTCGGCTTCACCCCGCAGCAGATCAAGTGGCAGACCCTGGTCTCCTCGCAGCGCGAGCCGGCCATCTCCAAGGGCCAGATCGACTTCTACGTCGGCACCTACAGCATCAACGACGAGCGCAAGAAGACCGTCTCCTTCGCCGGCCCGTACTACGTCGCCGGCCAGGACCTGCTGGTCAAGGCCGACAACACCGCGATCACCGGCCCGGACTCGGTCAACGGCAAGAACGTCTGCACCGCCACCGGCTCCACCTCGATCAAGAACATCGAGAAGTACTCGCCGAAGATCACCCAGTTCGACACCTACTCGGCCTGCGTCGAGAAGCTGATGTCGGGCGAGGTGGACGCGGTCACCACGGACGACGCCATCCTCAAGGGCTACGCCTCGAAGTACGCGCCCAAGCTCAAGGTGGTCGGCCAGCCCTTCACCAAGGAGAACTACGGCGTCGGCCTGGGCAAGGACGACAAGGCGCTGCGCGACGCGATCAGCGAGGCGCTCAAGGCCCACCAGGACAACGGCGACTGGAAGAAGGCCTACGACGCCACCCTCGGCCTCTCCGGCGCCGCCGCCCCGCAGCCGCCGGCGCTCGACCGCTACTGATCCACCCGTCCCACCCGATCTCCACGGATCTCCCCAGATCTCCCCCGAGTCGACGAACCCCTGAGAGGAGGGCCGCCGGATGGGCTTCCTGTTCGAGGACGGCAACTTCGCGCTGTTCCGCGACGGCTTCCTGCAGACGATCGAGCTGAGCGCGCTCAGTGCGCTGCTCGCCCTGCTGCTGGGCACCCTGCTGGCGGCCTTCCGGGTCTCCCCCGTCCCCGTGCTGCGTGCCTTCGGCACCGGCTGGGTGACGATCTTCCGCAACACCCCGCTGACCGTGCTGTTCTTCGCCGTGACCTTCGGCCTTCCGCCGCTCGGCGTGCACTTCAGCCACCTCGTGTTCGCGGTGCTGGCGCTCGGCAGCTACACCGCGGCGTTCGTCTGCGAGGTACTGCGCTCCGGCATCAACACGGTGCCGATAGGTCAGGCCGAGGCGGCCCGCAGCCTCGGCCTGACCTTCGGCCAGACCCTGACCCAGGTCGTCCTGCCGCAGGCGGCCAGGACGGTGCTGGCCCCGATGAGCAGCGTCTTCATCGCGCTGCCGAGGAACTCGGCGATCGCCGGCGCGTTCAGCGTCAGCGAGCTGTACAGCGTCCAGCAGGGCTTCTCCGACGGGGACGGCTACTCGATCTTCGCGATCTTCTTCTGGGTGGCCTGCGCCTACCTGCTGATCAGTGCCGCCGTCGCCCTGCTGTTCCGTTTCCTGGAGTCCCGACTGGCGGTGGCCCGATGAGCAAGCTCCTCACCCGCTCCACGACGGCCGGCGTCCTCTTCGACGCCCCCGGCCCGAAGGCGCGCGCCCGCAACCGGATCTTCGGTGTGCTCTCGCTGCTCGGCATCGCCGGACTGCTCTGGTACGCCTTCATCACACTGAACGACAACGGCCAGTTCGACCCCGAGCTCTGGGACGCGTTCCAGTACACGACCATCCAGCAGCGGATCGTCGACGGCCTGGTCGCCACCCTCCAGGCCTTCGGGCTCGCGGCGCTGCTCTCGCTGGTGCTGGGCGCGCTGCTGGCCGCCGGACAGCTCTCCGACCACCGGCCGGTGCGCTGGGTCTGCGTCTCCGTGGTCCAGTTCTTCCGGGCGATGCCGCTGCTGATCCTGATCGTCGCGCTCTACTACGGCTTCTTCGCCAAGGAGCCGATGTGGGCCCTGGTGCTCGGCCTCACCCTCTACAACGGCTCGGTCCAGGCGGAGATCATCCGCAGCGGCGTCAACGCGGTGCCGCGCGGCCAGGGCGAGGCGGCCTACGCGCTCGGTATGCGCAAGACCCAGGTGATGACCGGCATCCTGGTCCCGCAGGCGGTCCGCTCGATGCTGCCCACGATGATCGGCCAGCTGGTCGTCACCCTCAAGGACACCTCGCTGGGCGCCATCATCACCTACCACGAGCTGCTCTTCGTGGGTAAGGCCATCGCCACCCAGCCGCTCAACTCCGCGGGCTTCCCCTACATCCCCGTGGTCCTGGTGATCGGCCCCGTCTACATCGCGATGTGCCTCCTGCTCACCGCGCTCGCCCGGTGGATCGAGGCACGTGGCCGACGCGGCGCGAACCGGCGCACTTCAGCTGCTGCTTGACGGACACGCAGGTGAACTGTTGCATTGCTCTTCGTGACACCATCCGGGAGCATCCACGCGGCATATGACGGCAGGCTGACGGCCGGTCCGTGCTCCGAGATCCACGGCGCCCGCCCGGGCCCGGAGGGACCGGCATGGACCCGGTGATCGTGGTCGGGGCCGGGCCGGTCGGCCTGGCCCTGGCCCTCGCCCTGGCCCGGCACGAGGTGCCGACCGTGGTCCTCGACGAGGGCTCCGGACTCTGCCCCGAGAGCCCGCGCAGCGTCGTGCTCGGCGCCGACACCGCCACCTTCCTGACCCGGATCGGCTACACCCGGGCCGCCTCCGACGCCGCCCGCTGGGACGCCTTCGCCGTCTGGCGCCGCCGCCAGGAGGTGCTCCGGATCGACCTCGCCGACACCCCCGTCCTGCACCTGCCCCAGCACCGCCTCCAGCGCGGCCTCCGCGACGCCCTCACCGGCAACCCGCTGGTCGAACTGGTCCCACTGAACCGGGTCACCCGGCTCGAACAGGACCGCGACGGCGTCAACGTGCTCACCCGCAACCCGCAGGACGGCACCGAGACCTGGTGGCGCGGCAGCCACCTGGTCGGCTGCGACGGCGCCCGCTCGGCCGTCCGCAAACTGCTGAAGATCCGCTTCCCCGGGCGGCCCGCCGTCGACCGCAGCGCGATCGCCACCGTCCGGGTCGACCTGCCGTTCACCGAACCCCGGCTGCACCGCGAGCCGCCGTGGCGCGGCGACCGCGAGGCCACCGCCCGCCCGCTGCCGGACGGCGTCTGGCGGCTCGACTGGCGGCTCCCCCCGGGCCGACCCACCCCCGCCGAACCGGTCGACCCGCACGCCACCTGGCCCGGCATCGTCACCGGCGACACCCTGCTCACCAGGGTCTCCTCCACCCTCACCGGCTGGTGCGGCGAACTCCCGAAGTTCGACCTGCTCGCCGCCGCCGACCACACCGCCCAGCAGCGACTGGCCGCCCGCTTCCGGGTCGGCCGCTGCTTCCTGGCCGGCGACGCCGCGCATCTGCACGGCGCGCTCGGCATGCAGAACCTCACCGACGGCCTGCGCGACGCCGACAACCTGGCCTGGCGGCTCGCCCTCGCCTGGCACCTCCACTCCGGCGGCCCCCAGCCCGGCGGCTCCCTGCTCGACGGCTACGAGGCCGAACGCCGCGGGGCGGTCGGCGCCCGGCTGCGCGCCGTCGACCAGGCCATGCCGCTGCTGCGCCCGCTGCGCGGCTGGGCCCAGACCCGGCGCTCGCTGCTCACCGGCTCCTTCCGCAAGCACGCGCCGATGCTCGCCGACGGGCACCTCGGCACCGGGCGGTTCGGCGGCGCCCCCGCCTATCCGGCCGCGCCCTCCGGCGTGCCCGGGCGGGTCCCGGTCCAGCGCGGCGCCCGCAGCACCACCTCGCTCAGCGAACTGCTGCCCGCCACCGCCCCCGGGGTGCTCGTCCCCGACCTGCCGGTGCTGGCCACCGACGGCACCCCGGACCGGCTGCAGCTGCACTCCCGGCTCGGCGCGGGCTTCCTGCTGCTGCTGGTCGCGCCCGGCACCGCCGTCTGGTCCGCGGAGCGCTGGCTGGGCGCCGGGCTGATGCCCCGGCTGGCCGAGGTCGCCGCCGCGCTGCCGGTCCCGGCCGAGGTCCTGGTCACCGAGGCCTACCCGGGTGCCGGCCCGCACACCGTGCTGCTGATCCGGCCCGACGGCCATCTGGTCGGGGTCACCCAGGGCGCGGCGGCGGAGGACCTCCAGGCACTGGCCGACGGGGCCAGGGGCGGCCCGGCCTCACTCCCCGGCGGACCGGAGCAGGAGGCGCCGGCCCCCGAACCGGCCGCGCCCGGTGCCGCGTCCACCGGTGCCGCGGCCCCCGGTCCGGTCGTCACCGGCCCGGTCACCGCTGCTCCTGCCACCGCCGCTCCTGCCACTGCTCCGGCCGCCGAGCAGGCCCCACCGGTCCGCCCGTCCGGGCGCTGACCGGACGGCGGCCGAACGGGGCGGCCGCCGGGCCTACCCGGCCACCTACCGGGCCACCTCGGTCGCCCGGCTCTCGCGGACCACGGTGACCCGGATCTGGCCCGGATAGGTCAGCTCCTCGGCGACCTGCTTGGCGACCTCACGGGCGATCACCTGCGCCCCGAGGTCGTCCACCACCTCCGGCCGGACCATCACCCGTACCTCCCGGCCGGCCTGCATCGCGTAGACGGTGGCCACACCCTCGTGCGCCCGGGCGATCTCCTCCAACCGCTCCAGCCGCCGCACATACGCCTCCAGCGACTCCTTGCGCGCGCCCGGCCGCGCGCCCGAGCAGGCGTCGGCGGCCTGGGTGAGGACCGCCTCCACCGTCCGGGGCTCCACCTCGCCGTGGTGCGCGGCGATCGCGTGCACCACGTCCGCCGATTCGCCGAACCGCCGGGCCAGGTCGGCGCCGATCGCCGCATGGCTGCCCTCGACCTCGTGGGTCAGCGCCTTGCCGATGTCGTGCAGCAGCGCCGCGCGCCGCACCGGCTCCGGGTCGACCCCGAGTTCGGCGGCCATCATCCCGGCCAGGTGCGCCGACTCGACCAGGTGGCCGAGCACGTTCTGCCCGTACGAGGCCCGGTAGCGCAGGGTGCCGAGGGTACGGACCAGCTCCGGGTCCATGGCGCCGACCCGGACGGCGAGCAGCGCGTCCTCACCGGCCCGTACGCAGCGGCGCTCGATCTCGGCCCGGCTGCGCTCGTGCACGTGCTCGATCCGCAGCGGGTGGATCCGGCCGTCCTCCACCAACTGCTCCAGGGTGAGCCGGGCGGTCTCCCGTCGGACCGGGTCGAAGCAGGAGAGCTGCACCACCGAGGGTGTGTCGTCGATGATCAGATTGACGCCGGTGACGGCCTCGAAGGTCCGGATGTTGCGGCCCTCGCGTCCGATCACCCGCCCCTTCATCTCCTCGTTGGGCAGCCGGAACACCGACACCGCGGTCTCGGCGGTCTGATCGGCCGCCAGCCGCTGGATCGCCCCGGCCAGGATGCCCCGGGCCCGCTGCTCGCCCTCCTCGCGGGCGGCGCGCTCGATCTCCCGGACGGTGACCGCAGCCTCCCGGCGGGCCTCCGACTCGGCCTCCCGGACGAGTTCGGCGCGGGCCTCGGCGGCGGAGAGCCCGGCGGTCCGCTCCAGCTCGGCCGCCCGACGTCGGAGGAGTTCCCCGGCCTCCGCCGCGGCCCGGGCCAACGCGGCCGAGCGCTCGGCGAGTTCGTCCTCGCGGGTGCGCAGCCGGTCGAACTCCCCGGCCAGCCGCTCCTCGCGCCGGTCGAGTTCGGCCCGCAGCCGGTCGCCCTGCTGCTCGGCCTGCCGCCGGTCCCGTTCGGCCACCGCGGTGACGCGGCGCCGAGCGGCCTTCGACCGCCGGGCCAGTAACCACGCTGTCGCCAGGACCACCAGCAGGACGGCCGCCACAAGGGAAGCGGCCGATCCGGCGCTCACCGCGATCCTCATGCTGCCCACTCCCCGTCCCGCCGCGGCACACCGCCCGGGACCACCGCGCGGCCGCCCGGAACCGCCCGGTCACAGGCATGGCCGGGCGTACGGCCGGGGCGGCCGAGGGACGATCGACGTGCTCCCGCACTGAGTGCGAGGCTAAGCGCGGGTTACGAAACGGTCAAGACTGGCCAGGTAGTTGACCAACCCTCGGGTAACAGTCCGGGCGGACCGGGCCGGGCGGGAGGACCTCAGTCCTCGTAGCCGTCGCCCTCGTCGCCGTACTCGTCCTCGTCCGCGGACCCCTCCGCGTCCAGGGCGTCGCGGACCACCCGGAAGGCCAGGCCCTCGGAGTAGCCGCGCCGGGCGAGCAGCCCGACCAGCCGGCGGGTGCGGGTCTGCCGCTCCAGACCGCGGGTGGCCCGGAGCCGCCGGTCGACCAGGGCCCGGGCCGCCTCGGCCTCGTCGTCGTGGTCGAGCTGGGCCAGGGCCTGTTCGGCGAGCTCGCCGGAGATGCCCTTGGTCCGCAGCTCCTGCGCCAGCGCACGCCGGGACAGACCGCGGACGCTGTGCCGGGACTCCACCCAGGCCCGGGCGAAGGCCGCGTCGTCGATCAGCCCGACCTCCTCCAGCCGGGTCAGCACCTCCTCGGCCACCTCGTCCGGGATCTCCCGCTTGCGCAGGGCGTCGGCGAGCTGCTTGCGGCTCTTGGCCGCGCCCGTGAGCAGGCGCAGGCAGATGTCCCGCGCCCGGCTCTCGGGATCGGCCGGCTCCTCGGTCCGGGCACCGCGGCCCGCTCCGCGACGGCCCGGACCCCGGTCCGTGCCCTCGCGGCCGTCGTGGTCACGGTCCCGGGAGGCACCGCCCGCCCGGGTACGGCCGGACCGACGCCTCGGGCGCTCCTCCGGGAACGCCGGAGCGGGGTCGGCCACACCCCCGTGACCGGCCGACCCCGCTCCCTCGCCCCGGCCGCCCCCGACGGCCGCCCTACCCTCGGCCGCCCCACCCTCGGCCTCCAGCGCCGAGCGCCGCCGGCGGCGCCCCGCGGGCAGGTCGGAGGCCTGGACCAGCCCCAACTCACCCACGTCCGCCGGGCGGGCCGCCGGGCGCTTCACCGCCCGGGCCCGCTCCGGCGCGGGCTCCCACTCCGGCTGCCATGCCGATTCCGACCAGGTCTCCGGCTCGGTCCGCGGCCCGGTCTGCGGCGCGGCGACAGCCGCGAACCAGTCCGGCGGCCCGTAGTCCTCGTCCTCCTCGGGGCCGACCGCCCCACTGTGCTGCGTCAACGGCTCAGGCCTTGGCGGCGGCCGCCGTCGTCTTCTTCGCCGCGGCCGTCTTGGCGGCGGTCGCGGTGACCGGCTTGGCCGCGCCCTCGGCGCCGCCCGCCGCCGCCTCGCCCTCGGCCGGCTCCTCCACCTTCGGGCCGATGCCCAGCTTGCTCTTGATCTTCCGCTCGATCTCGTCGGCCAGCTGCGGGTTGTCCCGCAGGAAGTTGCGGGCGTTCTCCTTGCCCTGGCCGAGCTGGTCGCCCTCGTAGGTGTACCAGGCGCCCGACTTGCGGATGAAGCCGTGCTCCACGCCCATGTCGATCAGGCCGCCCTCACGGCTGATGCCCACGCCGTAGAGGATGTCGAACTCGGCCTGCTTGAACGGCGCGGCGACCTTGTTCTTGACGACCTTGACCCGGGTGCGGTTGCCGACCGCCTCGGTGCCGTCCTTCAGGGTCTCGATCCGGCGGATGTCCAGCCGGACCGAGGCGTAGAACTTCAGCGCCCGGCCACCGGTCGTGGTCTCCGGCGAGCCGAACATGACGCCGATCTTCTCGCGCAGCTGGTTGATGAAGACCGCGGTGGTGTTCGACTGGTTCAGCGCACCGGCGATCTTCCGCAGCGCCTGGCTCATCAGCCGGGCCTGCAGACCGACGTGGGAGTCGCCCATCTCGCCCTCGATCTCGGCGCGCGGCACGAGCGCCGCCACCGAGTCGATGATCACCAGGTCGACCGCGCCGGAGCGGATCAGCATGTCCGTGATCTCCAGCGCCTGCTCACCGGTGTCCGGCTGGCTGACCAGCAGGGCGTCGGTGTCCACGCCGAGCTTCTTGGCGTACTCCGGGTCAAGCGCGTGCTCCGCGTCGACGAAGGCGACCGTGCCGCCGGCCCGCTGGGCGTTGGCCGCCAGGTGCAGGGTCAGCGTGGTCTTGCCGGAGGACTCGGGGCCGTAGATCTCGACCACCCGGCCGCGCGGAATGCCGCCGACCCCGAGCGCGACGTCCAGGGCGGTGGAACCGGTGGAGATCACCTCGATCGGCTCGTTCGCCTTCTCGCCGAGGCGCATCACCGAGCCCTTGCCGAACTGTCGCTCGATCTGGGCGAGCGCCGTCTCAAGGGCCTTCTCGCGGTCCGTACCTGCCATGGCTTCCACCCTCGGGTTCTGTGCTGTGCGCTTCATCGTCCTCGACGCTAGCGCCTCCCACTGACAATCGGCCCCGACCGGGCTCTGCCTGGGGAAAACTCTGCGCCGGAGAGTACAAAGAACAAGTGTTCGAATCAAGCCGGGGCCGTTCGGACTACTTCTTCCCGGAGTCCCCGCCGACCATCCGCCGCAGCCGCCGGGCCGCCTCCCGCCGCAGCTCCCGGCGGTGCCGGCGCTGCTCACCGCGGTCGATCCGCGGGTCCGTGGCCACCTCGTAGCGGCGCACGTACGTCCCGACGAAGCCCTGCAGGGTGGCCGCCGCCGGGATCGCGATCAGCGCGCCGACCGCACCCAGCAGCGCCGCACCCGCGATCACCGCGCCGAACGCCACCGCCGGGTGCACGTCGACCGTCCGCGCGGTGATCCGCGGGTGCAGCAGGTAGTTCTCGATCTGCTGGTAGACCACCACGAAGGCCAGAACCCAGAGCGCGTCCACCGGCTGCGAGGTGGTGAGCGCCACCAGCACCGGCAGCGCCCCGGCGATATAGGTGCCGATGGTCGGCACGAACTGCGACATGACGCCGACCCAGACCGCGAGCGCGGCCGCGTACGGCAGGTCCAGCAGCGCGAACATCACCCAGTGCGCGAGCGCCGACACCACCGCGAGCAGGGCCCTCGAGTAGAGGTAGCCGCCGGTCTTGGCGAGTGCGATCTCCCAGGCCCGCAGCACCTCCGCCTGCTTGGCGGGCGGCAGCATCGAGCAGACGGTCCGCCGCACCCGGGGCCCGTCGGCGGTGAAGTAGAAGGTGAAGAGGCCGACGGTGAAGGCCTGGAAGAGCCCGCCGATCAGGGTCGAGGAGACGCCCCAGACGTTGTCCGCGGCCTGCTGGGCGTAGGTCTCGATCGCGCCGGAGTCCTTGAGCAGCTTCTTCTGCAGCTCGTCCAGCGAGAGGTCCTGGTGGAAGGTGCGGTTGACCCAGTCGATCAGGTTGTCCAGCAGGTGGGGCAGGTCGCCGGCGATCTTCGCGACCTGGTCGACCAGCAGGGTGCCGAGCGCGGTCAGGAACCCCGCCACGGCGATCGCCACCGCGACGAAGACCAGGAAGGTGCCGATGCCCCGACGCACGCCGCGGGCCGCCATCCGGTCCACCGCCGGCTCCAGCGCCAGCGAGAGGAAGAACGAGACCAGCAGCATCACGAAGAGGTCGATCAGCTGGTGGAAGGCCCAGTCGGCGAGCTGGAACAGCCCGACCAGGACCAGGGCGAGCACCATCGCCCGCGGCAGCCAGCGCGGCATCCCGGAACCCCAGAGACCGTCACCCGCGGTCCGGGCCCCGGCGGGCCGGGCGGAGAGGCGGGCGGAGGGCCCGCGGCCTCGTCGGCGACCTGCGCCGACCTGTCCGAATTCTGCTGTTCTGCACTGCTTGCCACCCGCACAGTTTGACCCATGCCCGACGAACGTTCGAGCATCGGCGAAGGGTTCGGCGGAGCGGGGTCGGGACCGGTCCGGCCCGGCGGCCGGGGTCAGCGGAGCACGCCGGAGACGCCCTGGGTCTCGCAGACGACCCGCCAGACGTCCTTGGCCTCACGGCCCGCGTCCAGCGCCTGCCGGACAGTCCGCCCGCCCAGCTCGCTCATCACATGGTCGCTCGCGAAGGACTCCGCGTACGCCTCGCCGAAGTGCTCGTACATTCGCCGCCAGAACTCCGTCAGCCTCATGCCCCCAGTATCCCGGACCGCCCACGGACCGGTCCTGGCACTCAGGGCCGCCAGTCGGCGGCCGTCAGGGCGTACTCGACCTCGCCGTGCTCGCTGCCCGCGATCGGCTCCGGGTGGTCCTCGTGGAAGGTGCGCACGTACGACAGCCCGGCCTTCTCCATCACCCGCCGGGAACCGCTGTTGACCGCCATCGTGTACGCCACCACCCGCTCGACGCCCAGCCCGGTGAAGCCCCGGCGGATCAGCGCCCGGGAGCCCTCGGTGGCGTAGCCGTGCCCCCAGGCCGCACGGCGCAGCCGGTAGCCCAGCTCGACCTCGGCGCGGTCGCCGTCGGGCGGCCGGAACTCGAACCAGCCGAGGAAGGCCCCGCCCTCCCGCTCCTCGGCGGCCCACCAGCCGAGGTCCCCGAAACGCCGGTAGTGGTCGAAGTAGAGCGGCAGCAGGGTGTCCTCGACCACCGCGCGCGGGGTGGGCCGGCCGCCGCTGAGGTAGCGGGTCACCTCCGGGTCGGCGTCCAGCTCCACCAGGGCGTCCGCGTCGGCGGCGGTGAAGCGGCGCAGCACCAGCCGCTCGGTGGTGAGGAAGGTGTCCATCCCCCGATCCTCGACCCGCCGCCCCCGCCCCGTCACCCGGTTTTCCGCGGCCCTCCGTCCCCGCACCACCCCGGCGCGGCCGCGGCTCAGTGCGGCAGCACCAGGGCCCCGGCGCCGTAGTACTCGTGGTCGCCGCAGACGTGCGGCCCGGGCGGGCAGGCGGCCGCCGCGTCCGCGGCGAGCAGGGCGGCCAGCCGATCGGAGCCCCAGTCCGGGTGCAGCGCCGCGGCCACCGCGACCGCGCCGGTGACGTGCGCGGCGGCCATCGAGGTGCCGGCCAGGGCGGCGTACCGGCCGCCGGGCCAGTCGGAGACCACCGCCCCCCGGGCGCCGCCGTCCGGATCCCCGCCGGGGGCGGCCAGCGAGACGTGGCCGCGCCCGTGGTTGGTGTACGCGGACGGGCGGCCGTCCCGGTCGACGGCGGTCACCGTGACCACGCCGGGCAGTTCACCGGGCAGCCGGACGCACTCGGGGCCGACGTGGCGGGACTGCGGCGGGCCGGTCGTGCGGTCGTTGGGGCTGCGCTCGTCGGTGCGGGGCGCGCCGAGGTCCTGCGCGTCGTTGCCCGCCGAGGCGACCACCACCGCGCCCTTCCCCCGGGCGTACTCGACGGCCCGGCCGACGGCGGCGGTCAGCGCGGCCTGGTCGGGGTCCTCGGGGCAGTTGTACTTCCACGGGTCGGCGAAGTAGCTGTTGTTGATCGCCCTGGCACCGTGGTCGGCGGCCCAGAGCATGCCGCAGACGATGTTCTCGGCGTAGTACTGGCCGAGCGGACCGAGCAGCCGGACGGCGGCGATCCGCACGCCGGGCGCGACCCCGCTGACGCCGCGGCCGTCCCTGGCCGCGCCGACGATCCCGGCGACATGGGTGCCGTGGCCGCTCTCGCCGACCCCGGCGTCGGGGCGCCAGGAGCCGGTCCTGGCGTCGGGGCGGCCGTCGGCGCAGGAGGCGGAGCTCCTCGGGTCGACGGCGGCGCGCAGATCGGGGTGGGTGTCGTCGACACCGGAGTCGAGGACGGCGACCAGCACCTTGCGCAGGGCGTCGGCGGCCGGGGCGCCGGTGCCGCGCAGCAGGTTGGGGGTGGCGTCGGTGGCGGCGGCGGGGGCGGCGCCGAGCAGCGCGAGGTTCCAGGCGTCCTGCTCGCCCGGGTCCGGGACGGTGGCGGTGGCATCGTCCCCACCGTCCCCACCGTCCCCACCGCCGCCACGGACGCCGCGGACGCCGCTCCCGTTGGCAGCGCGTCCGGGCAGCACCCGGTCGCCGCCGGCCCGGTCACCGGCCGCCGGGTCCGTCGTCCGTCCCGGCCCGGAAGTCGCCGGCGCCGTCCAGCGGGCGGGGCGGCCCGGGCACCGGCGAGGTGCGACTGGCGCCGACCGCGGCCACCCCGGGCCGGCCCCGCACCTTCTCCGCGAAGCCCCCGCCGGCGTACGCGAGCACCACCCCGATCTGCGGGTACTCCTGGACCACCTGCCCCCCGGCCGCCCTGGCCTCGGCGGCCGCGTGCGCGGCCCCGTCGGCGTCGGCCCGCTCGGCGAGCACCAGGTAGCCGAGGTAGGAGCGGCCCGGCCCGGCGACGTAGGGCACGGCGCCACCGACGACCAGCGCGGTCAGCAGCATCGCGAGCAGGACCCGGAGCGGCCCGCGGGAGCGGCGCCGGACCGGCCTGCCGGGACCGGCCGCCCGGACGGGCACGGGGACCGGGCCGACGCCGGGGACCGGGAGGAGACCGGGGACCGGGAGAGGACCGCCGCGGCCGGACGGGTCCGCCTGCGCCATGGCACGGTCTCCGCTCGTCGGTCCCGGCGGCCGCGCCGGAGCCGGCCGGCCACCGGAGGGCTGATCATCACAGGAGCATCACGGTGGTATGAATCATCACCATATGGTCCGTTTGTCCGACTCGCCTTCCCGATTGCCCCGAACGGCCACCGGCCCGCCCACCGCCCGGCCCGCGTTGTCAGTGCCACCCGGCACCATGGGGGCATGGCGACCGAGCACCCGACCCCGCCCCCGGCCGACCCGCTGGCCGGCTTCGCCCCGGCCACCCGGGCCTGGTTCACGGGCGCCTTCTCCGCGCCGACCGCCGCCCAGGCCGAGGCCTGGCGCGCCATCGGCCGGGACACCGACGTGCTCGTGGTCGCCCCCACCGGCTCCGGCAAGACCCTCGCGGCCTTCCTGTCCGCGCTGGACCGGCTCAGCAGCACCCCGCCCCCGGCCGAGCCCGGCCGCCGCTGCCGGGTCCTCTACATCTCCCCGCTCAAGGCCCTCGCGGTGGACGTCGAGCGCAACCTCCGCGCCCCACTGGCCGGCCTGCGCCAGGCCGCCGTCCGGCTCGGCCTGCCCGAGCCGGAGGTGCAGGTCGGCATCCGCTCCGGCGACACCCCGGCCGCCGACCGCCGGCGCTTCGCCACCCACCCGCCGGACATCCTCATCACCACCCCCGAGTCGCTCTTCCTGCTGCTCACCTCCGCCGCCCGGGAGGCCCTGCGCGGCGTGGACACGGTGATCCTGGACGAGGTGCACGCCGTCGCCGGCACCAAGCGCGGCGCCCATCTCGCCCTCTCCCTGGAGCGGCTGGACGAGCTGCTCGACCGCCCGGCCCGCCGGATCGGCCTGTCCGCCACCGTCCGCCCGGTCGAGGAGGTGGCCCGCTTCCTCAGCCCCGGGCGCGGCGCCGAGGTGGTCCAACCGCCCGCCACCAAGGAGTTCGACCTCTCCGTGGTGGTCCCCGTCCCCGACCTCGACGACCTGCCCGCCGCCCCCGCGACCGGCGCCGCCAGTGGCGAGGACCCGCAGCGGAAGGCGTCCATCTGGCCGCACGTCGAGGAGCGCATCGTCGACCTCGTCCAGGCCCACCGCTCGACCATCGTCTTCGCCAACTCCCGCCGTCTCGCCGAGCGGCTCTGCAACCGGCTGAACGAGATCGCCCTGGAGCGGGCCGGCGGCACCCCGCCGCCGGAGGCGCACTCCCCCGCCCTGCTGATGGGCGGCTCCGGCGCCGCCCGCGGCGCCCCGCCGGTGATCGCCCGGGCCCACCACGGCTCGGTCTCCAAGGAGCAACGCGCCCTGGTCGAGGAGGAGCTCAAGGCCGGGCGGCTGCCCGCCGTGGTCGCCACCTCCAGCCTGGAGCTGGGCATCGACATGGGCGCCGTCGAGCTGGTGGTCCAGGTCGAGTCCCCGCCCTCGGTCGCCTCCGGCCTCCAGCGGGTCGGGCGGGCCGGCCACCAGGTCGGCGCCGTCTCCACCGGTGTCGTCTTCCCCAAGTACCGGGGCGACCTCGTCCAGTCCGCCGTGGTCACCGAGCGGATGCGGGCCGGCCGGATCGAGGCGCTGCGCATCCCGCGCAACCCGCTCGACGTCCTCGCGCAACAGCTGGTCGCGATGACCGGGATGGACACCTGGCAGGTCGACGAGCTGCTCGCCCTGGTCCGCCGGGCCGCGCCGTTCGCGACCCTGCCGCAGTCCGCCTTCGACGCGGTGCTCGACATGCTGGCCGGCCGCTACCCCTCCGACGCCTTCGCCGAGCTGCGCCCCCGCCTGGTCTGGGACCGGGTGGCCGGCACCGTCACCGGCCGCCCCGGCGCCCAGCGGCTCGCCGTCACCTCCGGCGGCACCATCCCCGACCGGGGCCTGTTCGGCGTCTTCATCGCCGGCACGGACGACAAGAAGGGCGCCGGCGGGCGCCGGGTGGGCGAGCTCGACGAGGAGATGGTCTACGAGTCCCGGGTCGGCGACGTCTTCACCCTCGGCACCACCTCCTGGCGGATCGAGGACATCACCCACGACAAGGTGCTGGTCACCCCCGCTCCCGGGATCCCCGGCCGGCTGCCGTTCTGGAAGGGCGACACCCTCGGCCGCCCGCTCGAACTCGGCCGCGCCCTCGGCGCCTTCACCCGCGAGCTCGGCGCACTCGACCCGGCGGCCGCCACCGAGCGGCTGAAGCGGGCCGGTCTGGACGACTGGGCCGCCGCCAATCTGCTCGACTACCTCGCCGAGCAGCGTGCCGCCTGCGGCCACCTCCCCGACGACCGCACCATCGTGGTCGAGCGCTTCCGCGACGAGCTGGGGGACTGGCGGATCGTCGTCCACTCCCCGTTCGGCGCCCAGGTGCACGCCCCCTGGGCGCTCGCCCTGGCCGCCCGGCTGCGCGAGAAGCACGGCCTCGACCCGCAGGTCATGCACGCGGACGACGGCATCGTGCTCCGGCTGCCCGACGCCGACCTGCTCTCGCCCGACTTCGACTTCGGCGGCCCCGCCGCCGCACCGGGCCCCGCCGCCGGACCGGTCACCGACGACGCCCCGGTCGGCGCCGACGCCACCCTGTTCGACCCGCAGGAGATCGAGCAGCTGGTCACCGACCAGGTCGGCGGCTCCGCCCTGTTCGCCTCCCGCTTCCGCGAGTGCGCCGGCCGCGCCCTGCTGCTCCCCCGCCGCAACCCCGGCAAGCGCACCCCGCTCTGGCAGCAGCGCCGGCGCGCCGCCCAGCTGCTGGAGGTCGCCGCCGAGTACGGCTCCTTCCCGATCGTCCTGGAGGCCGTCCGCGAGTGCCTCCAGGACGTCTTCGACGTCCCCGGCCTGGTCGAGCTGATGGGCGACCTCGAATCCCGGGCCGTCCGCCTGGTCGAGGTCACCACCCCCGAGCCCTCCCCGTTCGCCCGCTCACTGCTCTTCGGCTATGTCGCGCAGTTCCTCTACGAGGGCGACTCCCCGCTCGCCGAGCGCCGCGCCGCCGCCCTCTCGCTCGACTCCCGGCTGCTGTCCGAACTCCTCGGCCAGGCCGAGCTGCGGGAGCTGCTCGACCCGGAGGTCCTCGCCGAACTGGAGGCCGAACTCCAGCGGCTCACCCCCGAGCGCCGGATCAAGGACGCGGAGGGGGTCGCCGACGCGCTGCGCCTGCTCGGCCCGCTGAGCGAGGCCGAGCTGACCGCCCGCGGCGCCGAACCCCTCCTGGCCCTCGAACTCGAGGCCGCCCGCCGGGTGATCCAGGTCCGGATCGCCGGCGAGCTGCGCTGGTCCGCCGTCGAGGACGCCGGCCGGCTGCGCGACGCCCTCGGTACCCCGCTCCCGGTCGGTGTGCCGGAGGCCTTCACCGAACCGGTCAAGGACCCGCTCGGCGACCTGCTCGCCCGGCACGCCCGCACCCACGGCCCGTTCACCGCCGCCGAGGCCGCCGCCCGCTTCGGCCTCGGCAGCGCCGTGGTCACCGGCACCCTGCACCGGCTCACCGCCGCCGGCCGCCTGGTCCAGGGCGAGTTCCGCCCGACCGTCGCCCACCACCCCGCTCCGGAAGCACTGCGGGCCGCCCCTGCCGACGGGCACACCGGTGCGGTCGAGTGGTGCGACGCCGAGGTGCTGCGCCGACTGCGCCGCCGTTCGCTGGCGGCCCTGCGCCAGGAGGTCGAGCCCGTCCCGCCCCGCGCCCTGGCCGCCTTCCTGCCGCAGTGGCAGCACCTGGCCGGCCACCGGCTGCGCGGACCGGACGGCCTGCTCCGGGTGGTCGAGCAGCTCCAGGGCGCCGCCCTGCCCGCCTCCGCGCTGGAGAAGCTGATCCTCCCGGCCCGGCTGAGCGACTACTCCCCCGGCCTGCTCGACGAGCTGACGGCGGCCGGCGAGATCGGCTGGGCCGGCGCGGGCGCGCTCCCCGGCAAGGACGGCTGGATCAGCCTGCACCTGGCCGAGAACGCCCATCTGCTGCGGCCCGAGCCCGTCCCGCCCACCGTCACCCCGGTGCACACCGCCCTGCTGGAGGCGCTGGCCGGCGGCTACGGCCTGTTCTTCCGCCAACTGGTCGCGCACCTCCCGGAGACGCCCGAGCCCGAGATCGTCGAGGCCCTGTGGGACCTCGTCTGGGCCGGCTACGTCAGCAACGACACCCTGGCCCCGCTGCGGGCCCTGCTCGGCTCCGGGCGGACGGCCGGCGCCACCGCGCACCGGGCGCCCCGGGCCACCCCGCGCGGCCGTTACGGCGGCGCCGGCCGGTCCCAGGGCAGACTCGGCGGAGCCCTGCGCAGCGGCCCGCCGACGGTGGGCGGGCGCTGGTCGCTGCTGCCCCCGTTCACCGCCGACCCCACCCTGCGGGCCACCGCCCAGGCCCAGGGCCTGCTGGACCGGCACGGCCTGCTCACCCGGGGCACGGTCGTCGCCGAGCGGGTCCCGGGCGGCTTCGCCGGGGTCTACCGGGTGCTCTCCGCCATGGAGGAGCGCGGCCGGGCCCGCCGGGGCTACTTCGTCGAGGGGCTGGGCGGCGCCCAGTTCGCCATGGAGGGCGCCGCCGACCGGCTGCGCTCGGTCAACGGCCGGCTGGAGCGGGCCCGGGGCGTGGAGTGGCCGGCCGCCCCGGCCGCCGAGCCCCCGCAGGCGCTGGTGCTGGCCGCCGCGGATCCGGCCAACGCCTACGGGGCCGCGCTGCCCTGGCCCGAGCCGCCCGCCGGGGCCGCCGAGACCTCGGGCAAGGCGCACCGGCCCGGCCGTAAGGCCGGCGCCCTGGTGGTCCTGGTCGACGGCGAGCTGTGCCTGTACGTCGAGCGCGGCGGCAAGTCCCTGCTGGCCTGGCCGGAGGACGGGGCGACACTCGCCGCCGCGGCGGCCGCGCTGGCCGGGGCGGCCCGGTCAGGGGCACTGGGCAGCGTGACCGTCGAGCGGGCCAACGGCGAGCCCGCCCTCGGCTCCGCGCTCGGCGCCGCCCTGGAGGAGGCGGGCTTCCACCCCACCCCGCGCGGTCTCCGGCTGCGCCCCTGAGCGGAGCACCGGCGGCACCTGCGGTACCGACAGCACCGGCGGCACCGGCGCAAGGGGGCCGGAAAACATCCGGAAGCGGCCGAAAAGCACCCGGCCCGAGGCCGGGGAACGCCGGGCCCCGGTCAACGGACACTCACGGACACACGACGAGGGCCGCGGGACTCGAAGTCCCGCGGCCCTCGTCCGCGTTCTGTTCACCCGGTCGGAGACTCGGCCTCCGCTGGTCCGATCGGCTCGGCCGTCCGGCGCCGCGAGGGGCCGGTGGACCACCGGTCGGCATGGACCGGGATCAGCCCGAGGCCCCAGCCTCCGGCCGCCAGCAGTCCCAGCATCGCCCCGTCGGGCAGCCGTCCGGCACCCGTCGACAGCCACCAGCCGGACCCGACGGCCAGGACCGTCAGGAGAGCCAGCACCACCGGGACCCGCCTGGACCGCACCCACCGGAGCCGTATTCGGGCCCCGGCACGCATCGCCGCCGCATTCCGCACGACCGCCTCCTTCGCTCGACCCGGGCCGCAGACGGCCCGCTCCGAGGCCGGGTCAGGCGGCGACCACGTCCATCGCGGCGGCCTTGGGCGACATGTTCGCCCGGTCGGCACCGGGGGCCGGCAGCGGTACCGGTTCGAGCACCGGCCTCAGCAGTTCACCTTCGGAGAGGGTGGCCATCGCCGCAAGTTCGGCGAGCGACAGTTCGTCGCTGACCTCGCGCATGACCTCGGACATCCGGACGTCGAGTGCGTCGCAGATGGCGGAGAGCAGCTCCGAGGAGGCCTCCTTCTGTCCCCGCTCGACCTCGGAGAGGTATCCGAGCGAAACCCTGGCTGCCGCCGACACCTCGCGGAGTGTGCGGCCCTGGCGCTGGCGCTGCCGACGCAGTACATCGCCCAGTAGGCGACGGAGCAGGATCATCGGTGCCTCCCTCCTCGGACTGCGGATCGAGATGTCACGCCCCCACCGTACCGCCTTGCCCGCTTCGCGTGCGGGGACCATGGTCGTGTTCACTCTGGGCTGCAAGGCTGTCCCCTCCCCTGTTTCGGTGTCGCGCCCGGGCCGATGGGCACCCCGTCGTACCCTCCGGGCGGCACCGGGTCACCGCCGCGCCACTCGTTCGCCACCTGGTTTCTGCCCAACCAGGGCCTCCGATGTAACACGATCCTGCAGTTGTCCGATGCCCGCACGCCAGTTCGGCGGATCTCGGTTCGGTGGAGATCCTGCGAGCGGCCGTCGGCGGGAGCCGGGTCGGAGGTGGTGCGTGGACGGTCGGAGGCACGGTAACGACAGTGCGGACGACGCTCAGTGCGTGGACGTACCGGACGGGAGCCGCCCGACGAGCAGCTCCAGAGCGGCGGTCACCGCCCTGTGACGGATTGTGGCACGCTCCCCCGACAACCGTGGCGAACTGACCAGACTTCCCCCCGGGCCGGCCACCGCGAGGTGTACCGTGCCGACAGGCTGCCCGTCCTGGGGCTCCGGGCCGGCCACTCCGGTGGTCGCGAGCCCGTAGGTGGCGCCGAGCAGCTTCCGCACGCCTTCGGCCATCTGTCGGGCCACCACCGGGTGGACCGGGCCGTGGACCGCCAGCAGTCCCTCGTCGACCCCGAGCACCGAGGCCTTCAGCTCCGTCGCGTACGCGGTCACCGAGCCCCGGAAGGTCGCGGAGGCCCCCGGGACGTCCACCAGCGCGGCCGCCAGCAGTCCGCCGGTCAGCGACTCCGCGACGGCCACCGTGCCGCCCTCCGCCCGCAGCCCGGCATGCACCCGCTCGGCCAGCCCGAAGTCCCCCGACCCGAAGTCCCCCGGCCCGGAATCAGCCGCCCCGGCTCCGCCGCTCATCCCGACGTCCCTCCCTCGCACTCCCCCGGGCCCACCCCGGAGTACCCGCCATTGTGGGCCCGGAGGGCCGTCGGGGGGCCGCTTCGCGACCGGGTTCACCCGGTCGTGCGCCGCGCGGCCAGACCCTCCCGGCGCAGGCGCAGTGCCTGCCCCACGTAGTCCAGCGCGGTGCCGACGGTCAGCAGTACCGCGACCCCCATCAGCAGGGCCCTGGCGGTGGCCAGCCAGCCGTCCAGCTCCAGCACGTACATGCCGACCGCGATGCCCTGGGTGAGCGTCTTGATCTTGCCGCCCCGGCTGGCCGGGATCACGCCGAAGCGGATCACCCAGAACCGCATCAGCGTGATGCCGAGCTCGCGGGCCAGGATCACCACGGTGATCCACCAGGGGAGGTCCCCCAGCACCGAGAGCCCGATCAGCGCCGCGCCCATGATCGTCTTGTCCGCGATCGGATCGGCGATCTTGCCGAAGTCGGTGACCAGGCCCTTGCGCCGGGCCAGCTCGCCGTCGAACAGATCGGTGATCATCGCGACCGCGAAGGAGGCCCAGGCCACCGAGCGCCACTTGGGGTCGTGCCCGCCGTCGGCGAACAGCAGGGTGACGAAGACCGGGACCAGCAGCAGCCGGACCATGGTCAGCACGTTCGCGATGTTCCAGATCCCCGGCGCCGGCGGCGCCACGGCCGCCGGTCTGCCCGGGTGGGCCGCGGCCGGGGCGCCGGGCCCCTGGGTCATGCCCCGACTCCGGGCGCCCGGCGGACCCGCACCTGCTCCAGCGCCTCGGCGACCAGGTCGACGCCCTCGCTGGCGACGACCCGGGCCCGGTAGAACTGCCCGACCTCGGGGTCCTCGACCCCGAGCAGGGTGGTGAGGCCGTCCGTCTCGGGGGCCTGGTGGGCGGCACGGCCCTCGACCACGTCCCCGTCGACCGACTCGACCAGCACCTCGACCTCGGTGCCGATCCGCTGCTCGGCGCGCTGGGCGGTCATCTCCTCGGCGAGCCGGGTGAGCCGGGCCAGGCGGTCGGCGACCACGTCCTCCGGCAGCTTGCCGTCGTAGCCGGCCGCCTCGGTACCGTCCTCGTCCGAGTAGCCGAAGACGCCGATCGCGTCCAGCCCGGCGTGGGTCACGAAGCGCTCCAGCTCGGCGAAGTCCGCCTCGGTCTCGCCGGGGAAGCCGACGATGAAGTTGGACCGGGCGCCGGCCTGCGGGGCCTTGCCGCGGATCGAGCCGAGCAGCTCCAGGAACTGGTCGGTGGAGCCGAAGCGCCGCATCCGCCGCAGCACGGCCGGCGCGGAGTGCTGGAACGACAGGTCGAAGTAGGGCACCACGTCCGCGGTGCCGGTCATGGCGTCGATCAGCCCGGGACGCATCTCGGCGGGCTGGAGGTAGGACACCCGGACCCGCTCCACACCCTCGACCGAGGCGACCTCGCCGAGCAGGGTCTCCAGCAGTCGGATGTCGCCGAGGTCCTTGCCGTACGAGGTGTTGTTCTCGCTGACCAGGACGACCTCGCGGACGCCCTCCCCGGCGAGCCACTGGGCCTCGTGCAGCACGTCCGAGGGGCGGCGGGAGATGAACGAGCCCCGGAAGGCCGGGATGGCGCAGAACGAGCAGCGCCGGTCGCAGCCGGAGGCGAGCTTGACGGAGGCGACCGGGTTGTCGTCCAGGCGCTTGCGCAGGGTGCGCGGACCGGAGGCGGGTGCGAGGCCGTCCGGCAGGTCCTCGGGGGCACCGTGACCGGGCACGGCCACCTCGGCGGCGGCGGCCTGGCGCTCGACGGGGCTCAGCGGGAGCAGCTTGCGGCGGTCGCGCGGCAGGTGCGGGGCGTGGTGGCCGCCGGACAGGATGGTCTGCAGACGGTCGGAGATGTCCGAGTAGTCGTCGAAGCCGAGCACACCGTCGGCCTCGGGCAGCGCGTCGGCCAGCTCCTTGCCGTAGCGCTCGGCCATGCAGCCGACCGCGACGACGGCCTGGGTGCGGCCGTGACCCTTGAGGTCGTTGGCCTCCAGGAGGGCGTCGACGGAGTCCTTCTTGGCGGCCTCGACGAAGCCACAGGTGTTGACGACGGCGACGTCGGCTTCGGCTGCGTCGTCCACGAGCAACCAGCCGTCGGCCTCCAGTCGCCCGGCGAGTTCCTCGGAGTCCACCTCGTTGCGGGCGCATCCGAGCGTGACAAGGGCGACAGTACGGCGATCAGGCATAGGGCCAAGATTAACGCGCGGCCGCCGAAGCCGTTCGCCCCGGAGGCCACGCGTTACCTCCGGCCGGGTTCCCGACCGGTCGGACGCCCCTCGCCATCAGCCCGCCTGCGGGTCGCCGGGGGTGTACGTGACGTGCACCACCTGGCCGTTCTTGCCCGCCGGACCGAGGTCCTTGCCGTTGACGTACACGTGCACGGCGCCGGCGTTGCCGATCACCAGCTTGATCTGCTTGGGGTCGGTGAAGGTCTGGTCCTGACCTTCACCGATGTTGTTCTGGAACAGCGACTTCCCGGTGCCGTCCACCGCCGAGACCCAGCTGGTGTCCTTCTCGGCGACCAGCTTCACGGTGACCTTGTCGGCCGGGGCGGCGGCGATCGCGGCGGCACTGGGCGCCGGCGCGGGCGGCTGGACCGTCGGGGTGGGCGCCGGGGTCACCGCGGCGACCGAGCCGGTGCCGGAGCCCGAGGGCAGCGGGGCGCTGGCGGAGCCGGTGGTGCCGGTGCCGGACTTGCCGCTCACCAGGTTGAAGCCGATCACTCCGACGACCGCGACGATCGCGGCGACCATCGCCGCCGTCCAGTTCGGGCGGCCCCGGCCGGGGACCTTGATCGGGCCGCTCTCGATCAGCTCGGTGGGCCGCTTGGAGGCCGGGGAGCCGCCGTGCGCGGCGTCGTAGCGGGCCACCAGGGCCTCGCCGTCGACGCGGACCAGCTGGGCGATCGCGCGGATGTGGCCGCGGGCGTAGAAGTCACCACCGCAGCGACCGAAGTCGTCCTCCTCGATGGCGTGCACGATCGGCACCCGCACGCGGGTCGCACTGCTCACCTGATCCACCGTGAGCCCGGCGTCGATCCGGGCGGCGGACAGCACCCGGCCGATGCTCGGCGCATCGGCCGCCTGTTCCGCGGTGCCGGAGGGCAGCGCGGACGACGGGGCGTTCTCGCGGTCGGGGGACTTGCCGATGGTCACGGTGCACGCCTTTCGAGCGGTTGGCCACCTGCTGGGGAACAGTCTAGGGGCGCGAGCGGATCGTTTCTCAAGCGGAACAGGCCCGAATGCGCTCGCCCGCCCCCACCGGGGGCCGGGCGTGCACTGACTGTCCGTCGGTGCGGGGGCCGCCGTCTCCGGGACCCCCGTGCCGGGGTGGCGCATCGTCCGTTGCCCGTGGGACGCCGTCCGCACCCGATCGGTTCCGCACCCGCCGCCTACCCCGGTCCGAACGGGTGAACACACCCCCTGGCCCGATCACACCCCCGGGCGCATCCCCTGGCGCACCCCCGGGCCGCCGCGGCGCCGTCAGCCGCGGATGGAGACGATCACCCCGTCCAGCTCGTCCGGCTTCACCAGTACGTCGCGGGCCTTGGAACCCTCGCTCGGCCCGACGATGCCGCGCGACTCCATCAGGTCCATCAGCCGGCCGGCCTTGGCGAAACCGACCCTCAGCTTGCGCTGCAGCATCGAGGTGGAGCCGAACTGGGTGGAGACGACCAGCTCGGCCGCCTGGATCAGCAGCTCCAGGTCGTCGCCGATCTCCTCGTCGATCTCCTTCTTCGGCCCGCCGCCGACCGTCACGTCCGCGCGGTAGGCGACCGAGGACTGCTCCTTGCAGTGCTTCACCACCGCGGCGATCTCGGCCTCGGTGACGAAGGCGCCCTGCATCCGGATCGGCTTGCTCGCCCCCATCGGCAGGAACAGCGCGTCGCCCTTGCCGATCAGCTTCTCCGCACCGGGCTGGTCCAGGATGACCCGGGAGTCGGCCATCGCCGAGGTGGCGAAGGCCAGCCGGGACGGCACATTGGCCTTGATCAGGCCGGTGACCACGTCCACCGAGGGCCGCTGGGTGGCCAGCACCAGGTGGATGCCGGCCGCGCGGGCGAGCTGGGTGATCCGGACCACCGAGTCCTCGACGTCGCGCGGCGCGACCATCATCAGGTCGGCCAGCTCGTCGACGATCACCAGGAGGTACGGGTACGGGGTCAGCTCGCGCTCGCTGCCGAGCGGCGGGGTGACGGTGCCGGCCCGGACCGCCGCGTTGAAGTCGTCCACATGGCGGAAACCGAAGGCGGCGAGGTCGTCGTAGCGCAGGTCCATCTCGCGGACCACCCACTGGAGGGCCTCGGCGGCCTTCTTCGGATTGGTGATGATCGGCGTGATGAGGTGCGGGATGCCCTCGTAGGCGGTCAGCTCGACCCGCTTGGGGTCGACCAGCACCATCCGCACCTCGTCCGGGGTGGCCCGGGCGAGGATCGAGGTGATCAGGCAGTTGATGCAGGACGACTTGCCCGCGCCGGTCGCGCCGGCCACCAGGATGTGCGGCATCTTGGCGAGGTTGGCCATCACGGTGTGGCCCTCGACGTCCTTGCCCATGCCGACCACCATCGGGTGGGTGTCCTCGGCCGCGGTGCGCGAGCGCAGCAGGTCGCCGAGGTTGACCATCTCCCGGTCCCGGTTCGGGATCTCGATGCCGACCGCGGACTTGCCCGGGATCGGGCTGATGATCCGCACGTCCGGGCTGGCCACCGCGTAGGCGATGTTCTTGGCCAGCGCGGTGATCCGCTCGACCTTGACGGCCGGGCCGAGCTCGACCTCGTAGCGGGTGACCGTCGGGCCACGGGTGAAGCCGGTCACCCTGGCGTCCACCTTGAACTCGCCGAAGGTCCCGGTGAGCTGGGCCACCACCTCGTCGTTGAGGGCGCTGCGGGCCTTGGCCGGGCCGCCGCGCTCCAGCAGGTCGAGCGAGGGCAGCGCGTAGCCGAGGCTCTCGGAGAGTTGGAGCTGCTCCATCCGGGCCGGTGCCGGGCCGTGCTCCTCGGGGGCCCCGGGGCCGGCGCCGCCGGTCCTGGCGGCCGGGACGGCGGGCTCCTCCGGCGGGGCGGTGCGGTCCTGCACCTGGTGCATCATGTCCGCCACCGCCGAGGAGGCGGGCACGCCGTAGACCAGCGCGCCGTCCAGGTCGGCGGCGGCGCCGGCCGCGATGTCCCGGGTGGCGTACGGGTCCAGGGCCTCCTTGGAGAACATGTCCGGCTCGTCGGCGGGCACCTCGGCCGGCTCCGGCCTGCGCCTGCGGCGGCGCCGGCGGGCGGCCACCTCGTCCGTCGGGTCGTCACCGTCGGTGTCCACGGTGAAGGGCAGCGCCGAGGGATCGGCGTCCTCCGGCGGCTCGTGGGAGAGCTCGCGCTCCGGCGTGCGCCCCTCGGCCCCGGTGTCCTGCGGACCGGCCTCGACCACCCCGAGCCGGACGCCGGCCGCGCGGATCCGCTCCGGGATCCGGTTGACCGGGGTGGCGGTGGTGACCAGCAGGCCGAAGAAGGCGAGCAGCAGGAGCAGCGGCACCGCGAGGGCCGGCCCGGCGGCGGCCATCATCGGGGTGGACGCGGCCCAGCCGATGATCCCGCCGGCGGTCCTTATCCGGGTCGCGCCACTGCCCATCACGGGCGCGCCGCAGCCGATGTGGACCAGGCCGAGCACCCCGACCAGCAGGGTGCTCAGGCCGATCATGATCCGCCCGTTGGCCTCCGGCAGCTCGGGGTGGCGCAGCAGCCGGACCGCCACCGCGGCCAGCAGGAAGGGCACCAGCGCATCGAGCCGGCCGAACAGGCCGGAGACCACGTTGGTGGCCGCCTCGCCCAGCCAGCCCTGCGGGCTGAACCAGGTGCCGGCGGCGGTCACCAGGGCCAGCGCGAACAGCAGCAGGCCGATGCCGTCCTTGCGGTGCGCCGGGTCGAGGTTCTTCGCGCCGTCGCCGAAGCCGCGGAAGACCGCTCCGATGCCGTGCGCCGCACCGAGCCAGACGGCGCGCACGGCCCGGAAGAGTATCGGCCGGGGCGGGGGCGGCGGCGGGGCCTGCTTGGCCGCCGTCTTCTTCGCCGGGGCCGCCTTCTTGGCGGCCGCCTTCTTCGCTGGCGGCTTGGCCGGAGCCTTCGCCGCGGCCTTCTTGGACGGTCCCGGACTCGGGTTGCGTGCCGCGCTTCCGGGCGTGCGTGTGGCCATGGGTCAGCAGCCTACCGGGGCATGCGAGCTGTGCCCACGTCGTCCGTCCGGGGTGCCCGGACGTGTCGCAGACACACCGTCACACCGGTCCGGTTCACCCGGACGGGCGAGCACCGAGGGGCCGGCCGGCCGCCTTCGGGGCCGGGCCGGACGTGCCTCAGTCGGTACCGGGGCGCAGGGCGTCCAACGCCCGCCGGAGTCCGGTCAGCTTGCGCTCCAGGTGCGCCGCGGTGGCCGCCACCCCGCCGTCCTCGGTGCCGTCCAGCTGCTTGGTCAGCGACTCGGCCTGCTCCTCGACGGCGGCCAGCCGGGCCGACAGCTCGCCGAGCAGCGCGCCGCCGATGGCGGGCTCGGCGCCGGTCGCCTCCAGTTGCAGCCGCAGCAGCGCGGCCTGCTCCTTCAGCTGGCAGTTCTTCATGTAGAGATCGACGAAGACCGAGACCTTGGCGCGCAGCACCCAGGGGTCGAAGGGCTTCGAGATGTAGTCGACCGCGCCGGCCGCGTAGCCGCGGAAGGTGTGGTGCGGCCCGTGGTTGATCGCGGTCAGGAAGATGATCGGGATGTCCCGGGTGCGCTCGCGGCGCTTGATGTGGGCGGCGGTCTCGAAACCGTCCATCCCCGGCATCTGAACGTCCAGCAGGATCACCGCGAAATCGTCGGTGAGCAGCGCCTTGAGCGCCTCCTCGCCGGAGGCCGCCCGCACCAGCGTCTGGTCCAGCGCCGAGAGGATCGCCTCCAGTGCCAGGAGGTTCTCCGGCCGGTCGTCGACCAGGAGGATCTTCGCCTTCTGCATTACGACGCGCCCTCCTGTCGCCTGCCTACCTGGGGAAGGCACCCGCGTACTGCCCACCACTACCCCGGTCATGCTAGCCGCACCCCCTCGCCCGGCACACCGCTCCGTCGCGTCCGGATCCGGAGCGTGCGCAGCCAGTGCACCGGCGTACGCTCACCAGCGAGTCGTCACTCGGTCACTGTTCGCAACGATCGGTGACCCTACCCGGTTCCCGACCCTCCCCGCCAGCAAACCGCCCACCCACCGGCGTGAACCCCGGAGCGTACTCCGGGATTCACGCCCCCGCCATTCGAACGGGCCGAACTCGGCCTGCTCCGGGGCCCGGTGGGCCCCGGACACCCCGGGGTCAGGGCTTCCGGAGGGTGAGCCAGTCGTGCATCACCGACAGCAGGTGGTCGGTCTCCACCGGCTTGGTGATGTGATCGGTGGCACCGGCCGCCAGGGACTTCTCCTTGTCGCCCTTCATCGCCTTGGCGGTCAGCGCGATGATCGGCAGACCCGCGAACTGCGGCATCCGCCGGATCGCCTCGGTGGTCGCGTAGCCGTCCATCTCCGGCATCATGATGTCCATCAGGACCAGCGCCACGTTCTCGTGCTGCTCCAGCATCTCGATGCCCTCACGGCCGTTCTCCGCGTACAGCACGGTCAGGCCGTGCTGCTCCAGCACGCTGGTGAGGGCGAACACATTGCGCACGTCGTCGTCGACGATCAGCACCTGCTCGCCGTCGAACCGGATGTCGCCGCGGCCGGCGGGCCGGACCGCAGGAGCGGTCTCCAGGGTGCGCCCCTCGCCCGCCCGCCCCTCGGCCGGGCGGAGGCCGGCGGGCCGGGCCGGGGTGGACCGGCCCCCGGCGGACGGCACGTCCAGGGCCGCGCCGCGGCGGCGCTCGACCGCGCCCCGGCGGCGGACCTCGACCAGCTCGCGCACCTCCTGCGCCCAGTGCTCCGCCGGGTTCTCCCCCACCGGCACCGGCGTCCCGACCGGGGTCACCCCGACCGAGGCGCGCAGCGCGGTCGTGCTCGGCCCCTGGCCACCGGCACCCGGGGCCTCGGTGCGCAGCGGCAGGTAGAGGGTGAAGGTCGAGCCCTTGCCCAACTCGCTCTCGGCGTGGATCTCGCCGCCGAGCAGCCGGGCGATCTCCCGGCTGATCGACAGCCCCAGACCGGTGCCGCCGTACTTGCGGCTGGTGGTGCCGTCGGCCTGCCGGAACGGCTCGAAGATCTCCCGCAGCTTGTCGCCCGGGATGCCGATCCCGGTGTCCGACACGGTGAAGGCGATCAGCGGATCGTCCGGCCCCTCGATCGCGCCCGCCTCCAGCAGCTGCTCGCGCACGTGCTGCGGCACGCCCCCGCCCGCCGGGCTGATCGAGAAGTCCACGGCCCCGGCGTCGGTGAACTTCACCGCGTTGGAGATGAGGTTGCGCAGCACCTGCTGGAGCCGCTGCTCGTCGGTGTGCAGGGTGACCGGCAGGGCCGGCGAGACCCGCACCTCGAACTCCAGGTTCTTGTCCAGCGCGACCGGCTGGAACGTCGCCTCGACGTAGTCGACCAGCTGGACCAGGGCGATCCGGGCCGGCCGGACGTCCATCTTGCCCGCCTCCACCTTGGACAGGTCGAGGATGTCGTTGATCAGCTGGAGCAGGTCGGACCCGGCACCGTGGATGGTGTCGGCGAACTCGACCTGCTTGGGCGAGAGGTTGCCCTCGTTGTTGTCGGAGAGCAGCTTGGCCAGGATCAGCAGCGAGTTCAGCGGGGTGCGCAGCTCGTGCGACATGTTGGCGAGGAACTCGCTCTTGTACCGGGAGGCCAGCGCGAGCTGTTCGGCGCGCTCCTCCAGGACCTGCCGCGCCTCCTCGATCTCGCTGTTCTTGATCTCGATGTCGCGGTTCTGCTGCGCGAGTTGCTCGGCCTTCTCCTGCAACTCCTCGTTGGTGCGCTCCAGTTCCTCCTGGCGCGCCTCCAACTCCGCCGACCGCATCGAGAGTTCGGCGGTCAGCCGCTGGGACTCCAGCAGCAGGCCCTCGGTCTTGGTGTTGACGCTGATGGTGTTGACGGTGACGCCGATGAGGTCGGCGATCTGGTTGAGGAAGTCCAGCGCGACGGTGGTGAAGGAGCTGAAGGTGGCCAGCTCGATCACCCCGAGCAGCCGGCCCTCGAACAGCACCGGCAGCACCACGATGTGGGCCGGCGAGGCCTCGCCCAGACCGGAGGCGATCTTCAGGTACCCGGGCGGCGCCTCCTTGAGGATGATCGCCCGCTTCTCCACCGCGGCCTGGCCGATCAGCGACTCACCGGGGTGGAAGGTGGTCGGCATCGCCCGGCGCTGGTACCCGTAGCTGCCGATCAGCCGCAGCACGGTGTCGTTCTCGTCGTCGTCCTCCGTGATCAGCTCGGCGGTGCGGCCGGCCGGCTGGGCGAGGAAGAAGGCGCCGTGCTGGGCCGAGACCACCGGGGTGAGCTCGGTCATGATCAGCGAGGCCACCGCCTCCAGATCGCGCCGGCCCTGCAGCAGACCGGAGATCCGGGCCAGGTTGGTCTTCAGCCAGTCCTGCTCCTGGTTGGTGCGGGTGGTCTCGCGCAGGTTGGCGATCATCTGGTTGATGTTGTCCTTGAGCTCGTCGAGCTCACCGGCGGCGTCCACGTCGATCCGCAGCGACAGGTCGCCCCGGGTCACCGCGGTGGCGACCTGCGCGATCGCGCGCACCTGCCGGGTGAGGTTGTTCGCCAGCTCGTTGACGGACTCGGTGAGGTCCTGCCAGGTGCCGTCCACCCCCGGCACCCGGGCCTGGCCGCCGAGCCGCCCGTCGGTACCCACCTCGCGGGCGACCCGGGTGACCTCGTCGGCGAACGCCGACAGCTGGTCCACCATGGTGTTGATGCTGG
>NZ_JZWY01000259.1:0-811 GCF_000966955.1 Streptomyces sp. NRRL S-495 | reverse complement strand
GTCGATCTTCTGCGACAGGTCGCCGCGCGCCACCGCCGTGATCACCAGCGCGATGTTCCGCACCTGACCGGTCAGGTTGTTGGCCATCAGGTTGACGTTGTCGGTCAGGTCCTTCCAGATGCCGGCCACGCCCGGCACCCCCGCCTGACCGCCCAGGATGCCGTCGGTACCCACCTCGCGGGCCACCCGGGTGACCTCCACCGCGAACGCGGACAGCTGGTCGACCATGGTGTTGAGCGTCCCGGCCAGCGCCGCGACCTCGCCCTGCGCCTCGATGGTGATCTTCTTGGAGAGGTCCCCCGAGGCCACCGCCGTCGCCACCTCGGCGATGTTCCGCACCTGGCTGGTGAGGTTCGAGGCCATGAAGTTGACGTTGTCGGTCAGGTCCTTCCAGATGCCCGACACCCCGCGCACCCGGGCCTGGCCGCCGAGGTTGCCCTCGGTACCCACCTCGCGCGCCACCCGGGTGACCTCGTCGGCGAACGCCGACAGCTGGTCCACCATGGTGTTCACGGTGGTGACCAGCTCCAGGATCTCGCCCCGGGCATCGACGGTGATCTTCTTCGAGACGTCCCCGCGGGCCACCGCGGTGGTCACCTCGGCGATGTTGCGGACCTGGCTGGTCAGGTTGTTGGCCATCAGGTTGACGCTGTTGGTGAGGTCCTTCCAGGTGCCGGACACCCCCGGCACGCTCGCCTGACCGCCGAGGATGCCCTCGGTGCCGACGTCCCGGGCCACCCTGGTCACCTCGTCCGCGAAGGCGGACAACTGGTCGACCATGGTGTTGATGGTGTTCTTCAGCTCCAGGATC
>NZ_JZWY01000258.1:0-269 GCF_000966955.1 Streptomyces sp. NRRL S-495 | reverse complement strand
GTGTTGATGGTGTTCTTCAGCTCCAGGATCTCCCCGCGGGCGTCCACCTGGATCTTCTGCGAGAGATCGCCCCGGGCGACGGCCGTGGTCACCTGGGCGATGTTCCGCACCTGGTCGGTGAGGTTGTTCGCCATGAAGTTGACGTTGTCGGTGAGGTCCCGCCAGACCCCGGCCGCCCACGGCACCTGCGCCTGCCCGCCCAGCCGCCCCTCGGTACCCACCTGGCGGGCCACCCTGGTCACCTGCTCGGCGAAGCCCGAGAGCTGGTC
>NZ_JZWY01000257.1:0-3097 GCF_000966955.1 Streptomyces sp. NRRL S-495 | reverse complement strand
CCGAGAGCTGGTCCACCATCGTGTTGATGGTGTTCTTCAGCTCCAGGATCTCCCCGCGGGCGTCCACCTCGATCTTCTGCGAGAGGTCGCCGCGCGCCACCGCCGTGGTCACCTGGGCGATGCTGCGGACCTGACCCGTCAGGTTGTCCGCCATGAAGTTCACCGAATCGGTGAGGTCCCGCCAGACCCCGGCGACACCCGGCACCTGCGCCTGACCGCCCAGCCGGCCCTCGGTCCCCACGTCCCGGGCCACCCTGGTCACCTGGGCCGCGAAGCCGTTCAGCTGGTCCACCATCGTGTTGACGGTGTTCTTCAGCTCCAGCATCTCGCCGGCCACCTCGACCGTCACCTTGCGGGACAGGTCGCCCTTGGCCACCGCGGTGGTCACCTGCGCGATGTTGCGCACCTGTGCGGTCAGCCGGCCGGCCATGGTGTTGACCGAGTCCGCGAGGTCCTTCCAACTGCCGGAGACGCTGCGCACCTTCGCCTGGCCGCCCAGCTTGCCCTCGGTGCCGACCTCACGGGCCACCCGGGTCACCTCGTCGGTGAACTCCGACAGCTGGTCCACCAGGCCGTTGACGGTGCGGCCGATCTTCAGGTACTCGCCGCGCAGCGGGTGGCTCACCCCGTTGCTGTGCAGCGAGCGCAGCTCCATCTTCTGGTCCAGGTCGCCCTCGGCGATCGAGCTGAGCACCCGGCCCACCTCGGCCATCGGCCGCGCCAGGTCGTCGATCAGCGCGTTGCAGTTGTCGACCGCCGCCATCCAGGCGCCCTCGCCGGCCCCGGTCTCCAGCCGCTCGTTCAGCCGGCCCTCGCGGCCCACCGCGCGGCGCACCCGGGCCAGCTCGCCCGTCAGGTGCTGGTTGCGCTCCGCCACCTCGTTGAACACCGCGGCGATCTCCGCCAGCGGTCCGTCCCCGGGCACCGTCAGCCGGCGCCGGAAGTTTCCGTCCCGCATCGCCGTCAGCGCGGCCAGCAACTTGCGCAGCTCGGCCGGCTCGGCGCCGCGGTTGTGGTTGGCACGCCGGCCGGCCGCGCTCCGCGGCGCGGCCCCGGACCGCCCGCCACGCTGAGCGGGCGGCGTCGTACCGGTTGCGTCCTTGGTGGCCGAACTCAACGGGCCCCTCCCAGATCGTGAACTGTCCGGGCCCCCGCGGCCGCGCCCCACCGGGGCCCGCCGCCGGGAACCGTCCCGGTGTACGTCCCGGCGGGCCACTCGGGTCCACCGGAACCCGCAACGACCGTACTGCTCCGAACGGACATCGCGGACCCCCCAGTCTGGCAGCACTCGCGCCCGGTACAAGACCGGTTGCGCTCGGTTGGTACCGGCCCGGTCCGAAACGGGTGGGCAGAATCACCCTCCGGTGCCTGTTTCGACTCCCCGCCCCCACGGGGAACCAAGCGGAAAGTAGGGTGGAGCGCTGCACCGGGCCACCGACCCGCCCCAGCGTCGCCGCCACCCGTCGGCACGCACCGGGAGTCGTGGCCGAACCCCCGGGCAGCCAGGGCCAGAGCAGAGGAGACGTGGCAACGTGGTCACCGCGCGCGCAGCCGCCACCTTCGAACCCGTGGGCCGGTCGGCCTCCGCCGCCCGCGCCTTCGTGCGGGACGCGCTGCTGGGCTGGGGCCTGCCCGAGGTCGTCGACGACGCGGTGGTCCTGGTCAGCGAACTCGTCACCAACGCCGTCGTGCACGCCGGCACCGCCGCCGAGGTCTGCTGCCTGCGCGAGGACGGCACGGTCAGGATCGAGGTCACCGACCACCACCCCGAACGCGGCCTGCCCACCTTCGCCGACGTCCCCACCACCGCCTCCGACCACTACGCCGACGCGGACGGCGAGGGCGGCCGGGGCCTGCTGATGTGCGCCGCCCTCGCCGAACGCTGGGGCGTCGAGTACGGCTCCGGCCGCAAGACCGTCTGGTTCCGGCTCGCGCTGCCCGCGCACACCGCCGGCACCCGCTACGCAGTGCCCGCCACCCCCGGCAGCGAACTGCCCCGCAGCAGCGGCCCGGTGCACGTCGCCGTCGTCCAGCTCGACGACGACGGCCGGGTACTCGCCTGGAACCCCGACGCCGAGGCACTCTTCCAGCACCCCGCCGACACCGTGCTCGGCCGCCCCTGGGCCGACCTCGCCGTCTGGCCGCAGCCCGCCGAGGCCGGCCTCGGCCTCGCCGCCACCCTCCGGCTCGCCCGCTGGGAGGGCGGCTACGCACTGCGCCGCGCCGACGGCACCACCGCCGACGTCTACGGCGTCCAGGTCCGCCTCCGCGACACCGACGGCACCCCGTCCACGCTCTGCCTGCTGGTCCTCGACGACGAGCGCGCCGTCCTGCGCTCCCCCGCCCGCGCCCTGCCCGGCGACCGCGCCGAACCGGCTCCCCGGCTCGACCTGCTGGCCGGCCTCGGCAGCGGCGAGGACCTCGACACCCTGCTGCAGCACACCGTCGAACGCGCCCGCGACCTGCTCGACGCCGACGCCGCCTACCTGCTGCTCACCACCGAGGACGAGACCGAGTTCGAGCTCCGCGCCACCACCGGACTGCCCTCCTCGATCCGGCCGCACACCCGCTTCCCGGTCGACACCGGCAACCGCTACGACTCACCCCGCCTCCCCTCGGTGCACGAGGACCTCGCCGCCCGGCCCACCGGCCCGACCGTCCTGGACGACAGCGCGCTGCGCTCCCTGCTCACCGTCCCGCTCAAGGTCGAGGGCCGGCTGATCGGCTCGCTCGGCATCGCCACCGCCGCCCCCGGCCGCTACGACAACGAGGACGCGCTGCGGCTGCAGTCCGCCGCCGACCGGCTCGCCCTCGCCGTCGAGTCCACCCGGCTCACCGAGCTCGAACGACTGCGCCGCGGCTCGCTGTCCTTCCTGGTCGAGGCCTCCGACCTGCTGGCCGGCACCCTCGAACACGAGCAGACCCTGGCCCTGATGGCACAGATGGCCGTCCCCACCCTCGCCTCCTGGTGCGCCGTCTACACCAACGGCGACCACGGCGCCCCCGCCTCGCTGGCCTTCGTCCTGCACGAGGACGAGGACCGGATCGACCCGCTGCGCGCCCTGCTCGACAAGACCACCGCCCCGGACACCGGCCC
>NZ_JZWY01000256.1:0-2853 GCF_000966955.1 Streptomyces sp. NRRL S-495 | reverse complement strand
CTTCTGGGCCGGCCCCACCGAGACCGCCGACGGCAGCGGCTTCGCCGACGAACCCGGCCTCGGCGGCCTCCTCGGCGAGACCGTCGTCCTGCCGCTGACCGCCCGCAACCGGGTGATCGGCCTGCTCGCCCTCGGCACCCCGGCCGGCGTCCGGTTCCGCCAGGAGGTCCTGGAACTCGCCGAGGACCTCTCCCGCCGGGCCGCCCTCGCCCTGGACAACTCCCGGCTCTACTCCGAGCGCACGGCCACCAGCCAGGCCCTGCAGCGCAGCCTGCTGCCGCCGGACCTGCCCGACATCCCGGGCGTCGAGGTGGACGTCTACTACCAGGCCGCCGGCGAGGGCAACGAGGTCGGCGGCGACTTCTACGACCTCTTCCCGATCCGCGAGGGCACCTACGGCTTCGCCATCGGCGACGTCTGCGGCACCGGCCCCGAGGCCGCCTCGGTGACCGGCCTCGCCCGGCACTCGCTGCGGCTGCTCGCCCGCGAGGGCCTGGACGCCCCACAGGTCCTTAGCCGGCTCAACACCGCGATCCTGGACGAGGGTTCGCGCAGCCGCTTCCTCACCCTGCTCTACGGCGAGCTGACCCCCCGCCCCGACGGCAGCACCGAACTCTCCATGGTCTGCGCCGGCCATCCGCTGCCCCTGCGGCTGCGCACCGACGGCCGGGTCGACCGGGCCGCCACCCCGCAGCCGCTGCTCGGCGTCATGGACGACCTGGACCTCACCGCCGAGCACCTGGTGCTCCAGCCCGGCGAGGTCCTGCTCTGCGTCACCGACGGCGTCACCGAGCGCCGCGAGGGCCTGCGGATGCTCGGCGACGACGGCCTCGCCGAGGTGCTCACCGGCTGCACCGGCCTCACCGCCGGGGCGGTCGCACTGCGCGTGCAGCGGGCGGTCGAACGCTTCGCGCCCGAGCCGCCGTCCGACGACATGGCCATCCTCACCCTGCGGGTGCCCACCCAGCGGACCACCTGAGCCCGACCCCGCACGGGACTGTCGCAGCCTGAACGATCCGCGACGGGCCGTCGACACAAAATGTGCGATTCACAAGGGTACAAGCCCGCTCACTGTGGGTACACCGATCTCACCGGGGAATCCCCCGGAGGGGACGTGACCAGCGGCTCTTTCGCTGGCCAGCTTTCTGACCGCAGCCGTCGCACGCTCCAGCCGTGCGCGCCCGGCGCGGTCACGCGCCTTCATCTCATCGAAACTCACCCGCGTTCACTGCGCCCTTGCGCGCGCCCATGAGTGAAAGGAGCCTCCGGTGAGCAATGAAGCTACCGGGGCACTGAACGCCCGCTCCACCGGTGCCGACGCGGGTAACCTCGGTTACCTCGCACTCGGCCTGACCCTCCTCGCCTACGGCGTTCTCTCGACCGGCCTGTTCAGCGGCACAGCCGTGGCGAACTCGGCCCATCTCGCCCACATCCTCGGCGGCATCACCCTGTTCGTCGCCGGCCTCTGGCAGCTCCGCGGCGGCGAGGGCTTCACCGGGACGGCCTTCACCAGCCTCGGTGCCTTCTGGGCCACCTGGTCCACCGCCTCCGGCGCCGGCAAGAACGCGGCCGGCCTGTTCCTGCTGCTGTGGGCCCTGCTCGCACTCACCCTGACCGCGGCCAGCTGGAACGCGGGTCTGTTCAGCCGCGCGATCTACGGCCTGCTGACGGTCTCGCTGTTCCTCTCCGCGATCGCCACCTTCAACACCTCCGGCGGCCTTGCCAAGGCGGCCGGCTGGATCGCCGCGGCCTCCGGGCTGGCGGCCTGGTACTGGGCCACCGCGTCGCTGACCAACAGCGCGTGGGGCCGTGACGCCCTGCCGGTCAAGTAACGGCGGGTGCACCGGTGGACCGGACCCTCCCCCCACGGGGCCCGGCCCACCGGCATGCCGCGTGCCCGCTCAGCCGCGGGCACCCACCCGGTCCCGTCCGGCCTCCGGCCGGACGTCCGCCGTGTTCCGGGCCCGCCACCGCACGAAGCCGCTCTGCGCCGCGTACGCCAGCAGCAGGATCGCCACCGCGACCAGGCCGTCCGCCCAGAAGTGGTTGGCCGTCACCACCACGACCGCGACGGTCAGCACCGGGTGCAGCACCATCAACCACCGCAGCGGACTCCGCGAGACCCGCACCACCGCGACCGCCACCAGCACGCACCACGCCACATGGACGGACGGCATCGCCGACAGCTGCGCGGCCTGCACCAGCCCGCCGACCCCACCGCCGTACACCGACTGCCCGTACTCCGCCGCGACGTCGACGAACCCCTTCTCCGGAAGCATCCGGGGCGGCGCCACCGGGATGAACTGGACGGCCAGACAGACCGCCGTCGTGATCACCACTGTGGTCCGCACCCAGGCATACCGCTCCCGGTGTCTGAGGAAGACCCAGACCAGCACCGCGATCATCACGGTGAAGTGCATCGACGCGTAGTAGTAGTTCGCCAGCTTCACCAGCACCGGGTACGGCGTCACCGCGGCCTGCCAGGAGGCTTCGTCGGGCAGTCCGACGGCCAGTTCCGTCCGGTGGATCCAGCGGGCCCGGTCCAGGGCGTGTTCGGTGCTCATCAGCGAGAGGCGTCCGACCAGCTGCCAGAGCGCGAACAGCGCGAGCAGGGTGCCGGCCTCCCGCAGGACCGTCGAGACACCGGGCCGCCGCACCCGGGCCGCCACGTACGAGCCCCCGTAGAGCACGACCGCGGTACCCCCGGCGGACTGCCAGGTAAGCGTCAGGTTCTGCAACGGTTCGTGCCTCTCCACCGAGCTCGGACGTAGTGGGGAGACGTTAACGCAAAAAGACCCCCTCCTGAACCGGAGGGGGTCTTTTTGGAATGATTGTTCGGCGGCGTCCTACTCT
>NZ_JZWY01001416.1:0-203 GCF_000966955.1 Streptomyces sp. NRRL S-495 | reverse complement strand
GAGGTCGCGGGCGCGCATGGCGAGTCGTAGTTGGTAGCGGGAGAAGCGGCGGTGTCCGCCCTCGGAGCGCAGGGGTGTGATGACACCCTGCTCGCCGAGGGCGCGCAGGAAGCCTGGGGTGGTGCCGGTCATCTCGGCGGCGCGGCCCATGGTGTACGCGGGGTAGTCGTCGTCGTCGAGGGAGTCGGGGGTGTGCGGTCGAA
>NZ_JZWY01001415.1:0-204 GCF_000966955.1 Streptomyces sp. NRRL S-495 | reverse complement strand
CTTCCAGGCGACCCGGTAGCGCCAGCTGTCGGCGGTCCGGTCGCCGGCCCGGCCGCGCGCCCACTCGGCGAGGGTGGGCACCAGGGAGGCGAGGGAGGCCCTCAGCTCCCCGTCCTCGACCCGCAGGGCGGCGGCGAGGGCGTCCAGGTCGCCGTGGTCGACCGCCTCCCAGAAGCCGGAGTCGGCCGGGCCGGTGCCGGTCGT
>NZ_JZWY01001414.1:0-204 GCF_000966955.1 Streptomyces sp. NRRL S-495 | reverse complement strand
CGCCGGTACCCGGCTGGCCGCCGTCGCCGACCCGGCCCGCGCTCCCGGTGCCTCCTGCGCTGGCCCCGAAGCTGGAGGACCCGGCACTGCCCGGACGTCCCTCGGCACCCGCGATCAGGAGGGGATCGGCCACCGTGCAGAAGTTGGCGCGGCCGCCGGCTGCTCCTCCGCCGCTGTTGCCGCCCGGTGCCGACGTGCCGGCTT
>NZ_JZWY01001413.1:0-206 GCF_000966955.1 Streptomyces sp. NRRL S-495 | reverse complement strand
GCCACGGGCGACGGCCGTCCGCGCCCGGCTCAACCGGCCAGTGCCCCGGCCACCGAGTCGTGGATCGAGAACACCACCCGGGCGCCGGTCAGGTCGAGCACCCGCATGACGGTGGGCGGCACGGCGGCGAGCCGCAGCGCCAGCCCGCCCTGCTCGGCCGCGATCCGGGTTCTGAGCAGTACGTTCAGTCCGGAGGAGTCGCAGAA
>NZ_JZWY01000255.1:0-6359 GCF_000966955.1 Streptomyces sp. NRRL S-495 | reverse complement strand
CCGGTCGCCGACGGTCAGCCCGCCGATCGGGACGCGTACCTCGGTGCCGTCGCGCAGGACGGCGACGTCCTTGGCGCCGAGTTCCAGCAGGGCGTGCAGCGCGGCCCCGGCGCGGCGCTTGGAGCGGGCCTCGAACCAGCGCCCGGCCAGGATGAAGGCGGTGACCCCGGCGGCGGCCTCCAGGTAGATGCTGGACGAGCCGTCGCCCCGGGCGACGGTGAACTCGAAGCCGTGCCGCATCCCGGGCATGCCCGCGTGGCCGAGGAACAGCGCCCACAGGGACCAGAGGAACGCGGCGCCGGTGCCGAGCGAGACCAGGGTGTCCATGGTCGCGGCGCCGTGCTTGAGGTTGGTCCACGCGGCCCGGTGGAAGGGCCAGGCGGCGTAGGTGACCACGGGCGCGGCGAGGGTGAGCGAGAGCCACTGCCAGTTGTCGAACTGGAGGGCGGGGACCATCGCCATGGCGACGACGGGGACGGCCAGGACGACTGCGGTGGGGCGGGGCGGCGGTGTAACCGGTGGCCTCGACGGTGGCGACGAGGTCGGCGACACTCACATCCGGTCCGAACGCGACCCTGGCCTTCTCGGTGGCGTAGTTGACGGTGGCCTCGACGCCGTCCATGCGGTTGAGCTTCTTCTCGATCCGGGCGGCGCACGAGGCGCAGGTCATGCCGCCGATCCGGAGTTCCACCTCGGTGGAGGCGGGTGCCTGGGTGATCATCTGGGCTCCTCGTGCTCGTTGTCGGTCGGATTCGGGCCCGGGGCCGATACCCCCCGGGGGTTCGATCCCCGGGCCCGCCGGGATTTCAGGCCCGCTGGGCGGGAACGCGGTCGGCCTCGGCAACGGCGGTGTCGGCGTCGACCTCGCCGTCCACGACGACATCGACAGCCTCGGCGCCGGTCGAGCAGGTGCCTTCGGTGGAGCAGCAGGACATGGGATTCCTCCGGTGGTGTCGGCGGCAGTTCTCGATACCCCCAGTGGGTATCTCTGCGCGATGGGCTCATTTATACCCCTGGGGGGTATCCACCGCAAGCACTGCCGCCCGCAGCGCAGACGTAGGCGCGGACGCGACAGGGCCCCGCACCGGAGCCACTCCCCCGGTACGGGACCCTGCCACCTGCGCGTTCGCGCGGCCGCGCGGTCGCGCGTTTCGCGCGGCGGATCAGCCGAAGTAGCCCAGCGCCCCCACCGCGCACAGGCCGCCGGCGCCCATGAAGACCGGCATCAGCACCTTGAGCTCCACCCAGCTGCCGGCCCGGAAGCGCATCCCCTTCGGCGGGCCGATCGGGTACCAGCGCTTGCGGCCGATCGGGATCGGCCACAGCACCGGGCAGCCGGAGACGGTGAGCGCGTCGCCCAGGCAGTGCACCAGCGCGCCGAGGGTGATCGGCAGGCCGATCCACAGGTACTCCTGCCCCGGCTGGTCGAACAGCCAGAGCGCGCCGTTGCCCGGCTTGTTCAGGACGGCCGTCAGCATCCAGGCGCCGGCCGCACCGAGCAGCCAGACCAGGACGTCACTGGAGACCCGGGCCTGGCGCCAGAGCAGTCCCTCGATCGCCAGCACCATGTGCACGAAGAGCACCCCGAGCACGCCCCACCGTCCGCCGTAGACGGCGATGGCCGAGGCGCCCGCGCCGCACAGCGCCGCCCAGACCCAGGTGTGGGTCAGCGTGCGGTGGCCGCCGGTGCGGCGCGGGTCCCGCTTGCTGCGGGTCGCCTTGTAGACGGCGTAGGAGAGGCTGTCGATCACCTCGCAGAGGATCCGCGAGACCGGGCCGAACGCCCGGGATATGGTGGCCGCCTTGTGGTCGAGGTCCGGCGCCAGCGCGGCGCCCGCACAGATCAGCGTCCCCGCCAGCAGCACCGGCCAGGGCATCGGTTCGCCCATCGCCGCCGCGATCGCTCCCGCACCCAGCCACGCTGCCGCGCCGGACAGCGAATGCGCTGGTCCCATCATCTTCTCGGCTCCCGCCCTCGTCCCGTACCGCCCGTCGCGAGGGCTTCGCGAGGGCCTGACGGGGCGGCAGCATATCGGCCCAAGATCGGAAACACCCGGAGCCACTCCTTCACCCGAACGGCGGCCGTGTTTCACCGTCCTGGATCAAGCTGCCGGGTAAGGACGATGACGGCCCTTCACCTGCTGGAGTGAAGGAGCGGCCCGGGCGGGTCGCGCCGACCGGATCCGCGAGTGGCCCAGGAAAACCGCGCCGGACCGGCCCTTCCGAGCGGTCCGGCGCGCCCCTAGGCTCGGCCGTGTGACCACTACAGCTGCCAATGCCAACACCACCGTGACCAACACCGTGGACTTCTTCTTCGACCCGATCTGCCCGTTCGCCTGGATCACCTCCCGCTGGATCCTGGAGGTGGAGAAGCACCGGGACCTCGACCTGACCTTCCGGGTGATGAGCCTGTCCGTGCTCAACGAGGGCCGCGAGGGCCTGCCCGAGCGCTACGAGCGGCTGCTCACCACCGGCTGGGGCCCGGTCCGGGTCTGCATCGCCGCCGCCGAGCAGCACGGCGTCGGGGTACTGCGCGACCTCTACACCGCGCTCGGCACCCGGCTGCACGTCGAGGACCGGGAGATCGACGACAAGCTCCTGCGCGAGGCACTGGCCGAGGCCGGTCTGCCGGAGGAGCTCGCCGAGGCCGCGCACAGCACCGAGTGGGACGAGGCGCTGCGCCGCAGCCACCACGCGGGCATGGACCCGGTCGGCGAGGAGGTCGGCACCCCGACCATCCACGTCGACGGCACCGCGTTCTTCGGGCCGGTGCTGAACGCGATTCCGCGCGGCGAGGAGGCCGTCCAGGTCTTCGACGGCGTCCGGCTGCTGGCCGGGCACAAGGCGTTCTTCGAGCTCAAGCGCACCCGGACGGGGTCGCTCGACTTCGGCTGAGGACCCGGGGACGAGGACGGCGACGGGGAACCAGGACCCCGTCCGCCACCCGCCAAGGCGGCCATCGGCCCCGGCGGGCCGGTGGCCGCCTTACCCGTTCGGCCCAGCTCCGATCGTGCGGGCGGCCCGCAGTTCGCAGACTCGGACGCGGGGGACCGAAGAACGGGGCGGGTCCAACCGGAAGAGGCATCCTCATGAACAACGGGCTTCGCCGCACGCTCGCGGCCGCCGCAGTGGTTTCCCTCGGTCTCGCGCTGGCCTCGTGCGGCAGCGCCAAGGAGTCCTCCGGAGGCGGCTCGTCCGGCTCCGCGAGCGGTTCCGCCGGCGGCGGGAGCACGGTCGGCGCGGTCCGGATCGGGCTGCTGCTGCCCGAGACCAAGACCACCCGCTACGAGCAGTTCGACCGGCCGCTGATCGAGCAGAAGATCAAGGAGCTGGCACCGCAGGCCCAGATCGACTACTACAACGCGAACGAGAACGCCACGACCCAGCAGACCCAGGTCGACACCGCGCTCACCAAGGGCGACAAGGTGCTGATCCTGGACGCCGTGGACGCGAAGTCGATCCAGTCCTCCGTCCAGAAGGCGCACGACGCCGGCGTCAAGGTGATCGCCTACGACCGCCTGGCGCAGGGACCGGTCGACGCCTACGTCTCCTTCGACAACAAGAAGGTCGGCCAGCTCCAGGGCGAAGCCTTGGTCGCCGCCGTCGGCGACAAGGCCGGCTCCGGGTCGATCATCATGATCAACGGCTCGCCGACCGACCCCAACGCGGCCGACTTCAAGGCCGGCGCGCACAGCGCGATCGACGGCAAGCTGAAGATCGGCAAGGAGTACGACACCCCCAACTGGGACCCGAACAACGCCAACCAGGAGGCCTCCGCCGCGATCACCGCGATCGGCGGACCCAATGTGGTCGGCGTCTACTCGGCCAACGACGGCATGGCCGCCGGCATCGCCACCGCCCTCAAGGCGGCCGGCCTCAGCGTGCCGCTCACCGGCCAGGACGCCCAGCTGGACGGCGTGCAGCGGATCCTGGCGGGCACCCAGACGATGTCGATCTACAAGCCGTTCAAGCCGGAGACCGATGTGGCGGCACAGATGGCGGTGACCTTCGCCCAGGGCAAGCCGCTGGACTCGGCGCTGGTGCCGGTCACGGTCACCAACGGCAGCGGCAACCAGGTCCCGGCCAACCTGATCACCCCGGTCGTGCTGACCAAGGACAACATCAAGACCACCGTGGTGGCCGACGGCCTCTACACCGTGCCCCAGATCTGCACCCCGGACTACGCGGACGCCTGCAAGGCCGCGGGCCTCCAGTAACCGTGCCCGCGAACCCGGTCGAGGGAGTTGGTCACCGTGACGGGTGAGACCGTCCTGGCCCTGCGCGGGGTCTCCAAGCGGTTCGGCGCCGTCCAGGCGCTCACCGACATCGAGTTGGAGGTCCGCGCCGGTGAAGTGCTCGCCCTGGTCGGCGACAACGGCGCCGGCAAGTCCACCCTGGTCAAGTCCATCGCCGGGGTGCACCAGCCGGACGAGGGCACGATCGAGTGGCAGGGCCGCCCGGTCAGCGTCCACCGGCCGCAGGACGCACAGCAGTTGGGCATCGCCACGGTCTACCAGGACCTGGCGCTCTGCGACAACCTCGATGTCGTCGGCAACCTCTTCCTCGGCCGGGAGATCCGGCGCTTCGCCGTCCTCGACGAGGTCGCGATGGAGAAGCGGTCCCGCTCGCTGCTGGACACCCTCTCCATCCGCATCCCCAGCGTGCGAATCCCGGTCGCCTCGCTGTCCGGCGGTCAGCGCCAGGTGGTGGCGATCGCCCGCGCGCTGGTCGGCTCGCCGAAGGTCGTGATGCTCGACGAACCGACCGCCGCCCTCGGTGTGGAGCAGACCGCCCAGGTGCTCGACCTGGTCGAGCGGCTCCGCGACCAGGGCCTCGGCGTCATCCTGATCAGCCACAACATGGCCGACGTGATGGCCGTCGCGGACACCGTCGCGGTGCTGCGGCTCGGCCGGAACAACGGCGTCTTCGACAAGCGCCGGACCAGCCAGGAAGAGATCATCTCGGCCATCACCGGCGCCACGGACAACGCGGTGACCCGCCGGGAGGCCCGCGGTACGGAGGGCTCCCCATGACCGAGCAGACCCCCGGCGGCGACAGGCACCGCCATGTCCCGCTCCCCGAGGACAACATGCCCAAGGGGGGTGTCAACGCCCCCGTGCCGGTCGCCGCCGAGGCCACCCCGGCCGTCGACCCGCGGCTGATCGTGCGGCAGGAGGGCGTCAAGGGCTACCTGGGCGAGTTCCGCCGCCGCGTCACCAGCGGCGAACTGGGCTCGCTCCCGGTGGTGCTGGCGCTGATCGTGATCTGGGCCGTCTTCGGCAGCCTGAACAGCTCCTTCCTGTCCGCCCAGAACCTCTCCAACCTCTCCCAGCAGATCGTCGGCACCGGCATGATCGCGATCGGCGTGGTGTTCGTGCTGCTGCTCGGCGAGATCGACCTCTCGGTCGGCTCGGTCAGCGGCCTGTGCGCGGCGATCTTCGCCGTGCTGAACGTCACCCACGGCGTCAACCAGTGGGTGGCCCTGCTCTCCGCCCTGGTCGGGGGCGCCGTGGTCGGCCTGATCCAGGGCCTGTTCTTCGCCAAGGTCGGCGTGCCGGCCTTCGTCGTCACCCTGGCCGGCAACCTCGGCTGGAACGGCCTGATGCTCCAGATCCTGGGCGCCAACGGCACCGTCAACCTGTCCGGGAAGGACATCGTCTCCCGGCTCTACAGCACCATCTACAGCGAACAGGCCGCCGCCTACGGCGTGGCCCTGATCGGCGTGCTGCTCTTCCTCGGCGCCTCGGTCCTGGACGCCCGGCGGCGCCAGGCCGCCGGGGTGCCGTCCCGCCCGGTGCTGGACATCGCGCTGCGCACCGCGGCGATCGCGGTCATCGCCTTCCTGGCCGCCTACACGCTCAACCAGTACAAGGGCCTGCCGCTGGCCCTGCTGATCTTCCTGATCTTCATCGTGGTGCTGGACTTCGTGCTGCGGCGCACCACCTACGGCCGACAGGTGTTCGCGCTCGGCGGCAACATCGAGGGCGCCCGACGGGCCGGTATCAACGTGTCGTGGATCCGGATCAGCGTGTTCACCATCTGCTCCACCATGGCGGCCGTCGGCGGCCTGTTCCTGGCCGCGCAGATCCAGTCGGCCAGCCAGACCTCGGGCGGCGGCAACCTGCTGATGAACGCCATCGCGGCCGGCGTCATCGGCGGCACCAGCCTGTTCGGCGGACGCGGCTCGACCTGGTCGGCGTTGCTCGGTGCACTGGTGATCGGCTCGATCCAGTCCGGGATGAACATCCAGGGGCTGAGCAACGCCATCCAGTTCATGATCACCGGTGCGGTGCTGCTCGCGGCCGTGGTCGTCGACTCCCTCGCCCGCCGCACCCAGCGGGCGGCCGGCCGCGCCTGAG
>NZ_JZWY01000254.1:0-29294 GCF_000966955.1 Streptomyces sp. NRRL S-495 | reverse complement strand
CCCCCGCCGGGACGGTCCGGGTCGCGGGCGCCCACCGGGACAGTCCCGGTCGCGGGCGCCCGCCGGAACCGTCCGGGTCAGCCCAGCTGTTCGCCGTAGACGTGGTCCACGGCGAGCACCATCAGGACCCTCCGGTCGGCGACCATCGCGGCCCGGTACTCGTCCCAGTCCGGGTGCTCGCCGGCCGCCCGGCGGTAGTAGTCGACCAGGGCCTCCACCTCGAGGCCCTTCGGGTCGGTGCCCGGCCCGATCAGGGTGACGGTGCCCTCGGCGGTGGCCCAGGCCCGGCCGTCGGCCCGGGTGACCTCCAGGGCGGCGCGCGGGTCGCGACGCAGATTGGCCGTCTTGGCCCGGCCCTCGGTGATCGAGACGTACAGCCGCTCGGCGGTGCGGTCGTAGAACGGCATGACCGGCGACAGCTGGGGCCGCCCGTCGGACTTGATCGTGGCCAGCACACCGAGGCGGGCGGCGTCGAGCAGGGCGCGGGGATCGAAGGTCGTCATGGGGGCCATCATCGACCTTCACACCGGTGTGAAGGTCAAGCGACGCACGCGGATCGGTGTTTCACGCGCGGATCAGCGTTCCAGGTGGGCCAGCACGGCGAGGACCCGGCGGTTGTCGTCGGCCGAGGGCTCGATCCGCAGCTTGGCGAAGATGCTCGCGGTGTGCTTGGCCACGGCGCTCTCGCTGATGTGCAGGGTACGCGTGATCGCCGCGTTGGAGCGGCCCTCCGCCATCAGCCGCAGCACCTCGTGCTCGCGCGGCGTCAGCTCGGCGGTGCTGCCCCGGGCGTCGCCGCGCGCCAGCAGCTTCGCGATCACCTGCGGGTCCATCACCGTGCCGCCGCCCGCGACCGTCCGCACCGCGTCCACGAACTGCTCGGTGCGGGTGACCCGGTCCTTGAGCAGATAGCCGATCGCGCCCCGGCCGTCGGCCAGCAGCTCCCGCGCGTACAGCCGGTCCACGTACTGGGAGAGGACCAGCACCGGCAGGCCCGGGCGGGAGCGGCGCGCCTCCAGCGCGGCCCGCAGCCCCTCGTCGGTGAAGGACGGCGGCAGCCGGACGTCCACCACCGCGACGTCCGGCTCCTGCTCGTGCAGCGCGCGCCGCAGGTCGGGGCCGTTGTCCACGGCCGCGGCCACCTCGAAGCCGTGCTCCCGCAGCGTCCGGATCAGCCCGTCCCGGAGCAGGAAGAGGTCTTCGGCGAGGACGACGCGCACGGTATCTCCAGGGTCACGGTGGTCGGGCCGCCCGGCGGGCTGTGCAGGGCGAGGGTTCCGTCGACGGTACTCAGCCGGCGCGCCACCCCGCGCAGTCCGCCGCCCCGGCCGGGGTCCGCGCCGCCGCGGCCGTCGTCCGCGACGAGGGCGGTCAGGGTCCCGCCCGCGTGCGCCAGCCGGATCGTCACCTCCCGGCCGCCGCCGTGCTTGGCCGCGTTGGCGAGCAGCTCGGCGACCGCGAAGTAGGCCGCCGCCTCGACCGGCGCCGGGAAGCGCCCCGGCAGTTCGACGGTCACGTGCACGTCCAGGAAGCTGTCCAGCGCGAGGGACCGGACGGCGTCGCCGAGGCCGCGGTCGGTGAGGATCGGCGGGTGGATGCCGTGCACGAGGTCCCGGAGGTCCTGGAGGGCCCGCGCCGAGCTCGCCCGCACCTCCCGCAGCAGGTCGCGGGCGGCGGCCGGGTCGGAGTCCAGCAGCCGGGTCGCCGCGTCCAGGGTCATGCCGAGGGCGACCAGCCGGGCCTGGGCGCCGTCGTGCAGATCGCGTTCGATCCGCCGCAGTTCGGCCGCCTGCGCGTCCAGGGCCTCGGCCCGGGTGCCGGTGAGGTGCTCGACCCGGCGCAGCAGCTCGGTGGTGTACGGCGCGGCGAGGACTCTTCGGGTCCACCGGGCGTGCAGCCCGAGCACCGCGGGCGCCAGTCGCAGCCCGGCGGCGACGAACAGCAGGCCGAGCACGGCGGCGGCCAGCATCGAGGGGGTCGAGTCGACGAGCACGAAGGCGTACCAGTTGTCGGGCCCGAGCAGGCGCCACAGGAAGGGCTGGACCAGCGCGCCGAACAGTCCGAAGCCGGCCAGCGTCGGTGGGAGGGCGACCAGCAGCCCGCCCACCCACGGCTCCAGCCAGGACCAGCGGACGTCCTGCCAGAAGCCCTCGTCCGCGAGGATCCGGCCCGCCCGCTGTCGGCCCTCCCCCTCCGGCAGCGGGTCGGGCGGGCTGATCCGGGTGCCCGTCCAGCGGGTCGTCCAAGAGCGGTAGCGGTCGGACAGCTGGCGCAGGCGCGTGGCCGCGCCCGGCAGCAGCGACCGGCCGACGCCGACCGGGAGCAGCAGCAGCGCGCCCACCACCAGGGCGCCGAGCGCGGTCACGGCGAAGGCGGCGAGGGAGAGCAACTGGCAGCGGAGCAGCGCCCGCAGCGTGCCGTCCACTCCCCCGCCCGCCCGTCGTTCCGTCACCTCAGCGCGCCCCGTGCGGCGCCGCCGGGATCCTACCCGGCGCCGTCCGCCCACGGGTGCCCGGCCGCGCCTCCCGCCGGGCCCGCAGCACCCACGGCACGGCCGCCAGCAGGCAGGCGCCGCCGAACAGCAGCATCGGCAGCACCGTGCCGTCCTCCTCGTCCATCGTCAGCAGCATCCCGAGATTCACCAGGGTGTGGAAGCCGCCCGCGAGCAGCAGCCGGTGGGCCCGCACCCCCTCCAGGCCGAGCCCGAGCACGACCGACAGTGCGACCGTGCCCAGCAGGAACCCGGCCGCGTACGCGGGGCGCTGGGCGAACACCTGGACGTGCCAGCCGCCCCAGAGCAGCCCCACCGCGACCGGGGCGGCGAGCGGCCCGAACCGGGTGCGCAGCAGCGGCTGCAGGAGGCACCGCCAGCCGATCTCCTCGCCGCAGGCGCCGATCAGCTGGGCGAGCACGATCAGCGCGAACGGGTGGGCCAGCGAGCGGGGATCGGTCAGCCGGGCGTCGCCGTCGAGCAGCGCGTAGGCGCCGGCGGCGAGGGCGATGATCAGCGGCGCGGTGAGCAGCAGCCACAGCCGGGCACTGCCCGCCCGGGCGGTGTCGCGCTCCGAGCGGACGGTGCCGGCGAGCCGGGCGCGGATCCGGTCCGGCCACAGCAGGGCGACCGCCAACACCCCTGCGGCGGGCCCGAACTGGGTCAGCTGCACCACCTCGGTCGGGACGCCGGTGGCCGGCTGGACGGCGCCCAGCGCCCCGGCCCCGAGGAGGGCGACGGCGAGGAACACCCCCGCCTCGGCCTTCCACGGCACCCTCCGGTCCTGCCCCGCCGTGCCCGTGCCCGTCACCCGGTCCTGTCCGGTCCTCATGCCGTGCGCCTCCGGTCCGCTCGTTCGCGTGGTTCCGTCGACGACGACTCTTCCGGGACGCGGACGGCCGGACATTGCGTCCAACTGCCCGGCGGGGGTGTATCCAGGTACACCCCCGCCCGGTCAGGACTGCTGCTGTTGCCCCGGTGATGTCGGTGAGCGTCCAGTGGGAGAACATCCCGGACGTCTCCGATCAGGACGGGGAAACCTCGTTGCGGATGAACCGTGAGGGCGGGTAGCGTCCTGCGACTTGTCGCTTCGAGCGCATTCGATCCCGGTTCATGGAGAAGATTTGTCGATTCGCATCACTACGCTGACCGATCCCGATCACGGCCCCCACAGTCGACGGCTGGTGTGGCTGGCGGCGGACGGGGAGGGGAATCCGGTCGGGACGGCCTCGCTGCGGCTGTTCACCGACCCGGGGCAGGCGCACCTGGCCGAACTGGCCGTGCGGGTGCACCCCGCGGAGCGGCGCCGGGGGGTCGGGGCCCGGCTGGTGGACGCCGCGGTGGCGGCGGCCCGCGCCGACGGGCGGCGGGCCGTGGTGGTGGCGGTCGACGACGGGACGCCGGGCGAGGGGTTCCTCGCGGCGCAGGGGTTCCGGAAGGCACTGACGCTTCGTCACGCCAGGCTCGACCTGACCGGGTCGGCCGAGGCGGGGACGTTCGGGGGAACGGAGCACCCCTACCGGCTGGTGGCCTGGGACGGCACCGTCCCCGACGAGCTCGCCGCCGCGTACGCCGCCGCCCGCCGCGCGATGGACGACATGCCGATGGGTGAGGTCGACCACGGCACGGTGAGCTGGGACGTCGACCGGCTCCGGGCGGTGGCCCGGGCGGTCGAGGAACGCGGCGAGCACCTGCACACGGTGGCGGCGGTGGCCGCGTCCGACGGCTCGATGGTCGGCTTCACCGAGCTGGTGGTCCCGGCCGACGGCACCGGCGACGGCCAGCACTACGGCACCGCCGTCCTGCCCGCCCACCGCGGGCACGGCCTCGCCCGGCGGATGAAGGCCGAGGCGATCGCCCTGACCCGCCGCCGGCACCCCGCGCTCGGTGGCCTGCTGACCGACACCGCCGAGGACAACACCGCGATGCGGAGGGTCAACGAGGCCCTCGGGTACCGGCCGACGCACGAGAGCCACCAGTACCAGCGGGTGCTGTAGCAGGCCCGTCGGGACGGAGCGGGCCGTCAGAGGTCGAGGAGCTCGACGGTGACGGCGGTGGTGTCACCGGCGTCGAGGTCCTCGGCCTTGCGGACGGCGCGCTTGACGGGGAGGACGTAGGCACCGTCGGCGACCGGGAAGATCGAGGTCTGCCAGCTGCTGGCGCCGATCGTGACCCGCACCCGCAGCGAACCGAACCCGCGCCGCGGCCCGGCGGCGGTCAGGTCGTGGATCTCCTCGGAGGCGTCGACGGGCAGCCTGACGAAGGTCCAGCTGTCGGAGCGCCGGGCTTCCCAGATCCAGAGCTCGGCCTGGAATTCGAACTTCATGGGTCCAGCCTCCCACGCCTCACACGCCTCACATCGGCAACGAATGCAACTGGAGGGCCCCTCCGGGCCACTGGGCACCGTCGTGCAGCGGGAACCACATCGTGCGCAGCGGCATCGTCGCCGGGCCGGTGGGCTGTTCGACCTCGACCGGGCCCGCCAGTGGCTGCCAGCCGAGGCGGGCGTAGAGCTCGGCCTTGTCCGGGCGGCAGAACAGGACGGCGAAGCGCGGCCCGAGGGTGCGGGCGTGGGCGAGGGCGCCGTCCACCACCGTCCGGGCGAGACCGTGCCCGCGCCGGTCGGCGGCGACGGCCACGCCGCCGAGCCCGATGATTTCGGTCGGGGTCCCGTCGATCGACACCGGCAGGACCACCAGCCCGGCGTGCGCGACGAGCCGGCCGTCCGGCTCGGTGCGGATGCCGAAGTGGATGTCCTTGGGTCGCCAGACCATCCCGTGCTCGGCGACCTGGAAGGGGTCCGCGCCGTCGCCGAGGATCTCGGTGTGGCTGTACTCCTCCAGCGGGACGACCGTGCTGAATATGCTGATCTGATCATCACTCATTCCCGCATCATGCCAAGGTCCGCCCGCGGCGGGGCCGGCGGTCCCGAGGAGGACGCGTGAACACTCTCCCGAACGGGCCCGGGCCGGACGGGACCCGGCCGGACGGCACCGGACCGGCGCACCTGCCGGGACCGCTGGTGCGGGTCGACGGGCGGTGGCTGCTGGGCGACCATCGGGACCGGGCGCACCTGGAGTTCGCTCCCGGGGGCATCGTCCCGCACGCGGACGGGCAGGCGGGTGAGGTCGTGCCGTGGGCCCGCTTCATGACCCTCGGTCTCTCCGTCACGACCCACCGGTGGATGGGGTCCCGGCGGACGGCCCTGCTGTCGCTCGGCCAGATGGCCCCGCTCGGGCTGACCGGTCCGCACCTGGCGGCGACGGTCCGGCACCCGTACACGTACTGGACCGGCCGGTTCAGCCATCACCGGGGCGTGCAGTACGCGCCGCGCGGGCTGGTGGCCCTGGGCGTGCTGCTCGGCGTCACCGTGGACGCCGGGGAGGCCGCTCTGCTCGGCGACCGCGCGTGGATGGACGAGGCCGCCCCGGCGGTCCTCCCACTGCGCCGGGAGGACGAGGCCCGGGCGGCCGTCACCAAGCTGGTGGCGGGCGCCCGGGCCACCCGGGGGCTGTGCGGACCGTGACCGCGTGGGCCGGGAGCGGACCGGGCGTCAGCGGACGACGTCGAAGACCTGCTTCTGGAGGCCGTTGGCGTAGGCGGCGTACTCGACCAGCTTCAGCTTCTGGGTGTCCTTGTCGGTCTCGCTGAAGAGGCGCTTGCCCGCGCCGAGCAGCAGCGGGAAGACCAGCAGGTGGTAGCGGTCGATCAGACCGGCGTCGGAGAGGGCCCGGTTGAGGGACGCGCTGCCGTGGACGATGATCGGGCCGCCCTCGGTCTCCTTCAGGGCTGCGACCTCGTCGAGCGAGCGCAGGATGGTGGTCTCGCCCCAGTTCGACACCAGGTCGCCCTCGGCGAGGGTGGTGGAGACCACGTACTTCGGCAGGGTCTTGTAGTGGGCGAAGTCCGCCATGTCCGGCCAGACCGGGCTGAAGGCCTCGTAGCTGACCCGGCCCAGCAGCATCGCCGTGGCCTCCTCCTGCTCGCGGCCCTTGATCTCGAAGGCCTCGGGGAGGAAATCGATGTCCTTGAAGGTCCAGCCCGCGTTGCGGTAGCCGGACTCGCCGCCCGGGGCCTCGACGACGCCGTCGAGGGAGACGAAGGCGGTGCTGATCAGCGTGCGCATGATGGTTCCTCGGGGTGCGTGTGCGGGTGTTCGGGTGTGCGGACTGTCTGAGGGAGTTGTCCGGGGACGGGGTCAGGCGAGGACGCCGGTCAGCCACTGCTGCCAGGCGGCCTCGGCGCCCTCGGTGTCCGGTCCGAAGAGGTGGTGGAACATCAGCACCAGGCCGGCGCTGTGGTGGAAGCCGTACAGGCCGTCGCCGGTGCGGATCGCGAAGCGCTCGTCGTCCGCCCACACCACCTCGCCGTCCAGTGGCGGCAGTCCCGCCGGGCGGGCCGCCACCCCGGTGCCGGTGGCGGGCGGGGAGGGCAGCGCGAGCGCGCTCGCCAGCACGCCCCGGAGCTCCGCCGCCGGCCGGCCGGGCACCGCCGCGACACCGAAGACGGGCGCTCCGGTACGGCCCCGGAAGTGGGTGAGGTACTCGACGAGCGTGTGGAGGTGGAACGGCCAGCCGCGCCGCAGCGCGTCGTACTCGTCCTCCCAGTCGTCGCCCAGCAGGCCGCTGTGGACGACGCGCAGCACGGTGGCGGAGCCCTCCCGGCCCTCGACGAGGTACTCGAAGGCCATGAAGCGGCCGTTCTCGGCGGTGGCGGTCCGGGTCGCCAGGCGCTTGCCGGGCTCGTAGGCGGTGATCAGCGCGTCCTCGCGGTGGCCGCCGATCTCCATCGCGGCGGTGCCGCCCTCGCGCGGGTCCAGTTCGTTGCGGCCCATGAACCAGGAGTCGATGCCCGGTCCGGTGGCGATCGCCGCCCAGACCTCGTCCGGGCTCGCCGGCAGCACCGTCTCCAGCTCGATCTCGAACGGGTGGGTCATCGTGCGTTCTCCTGTCCCGGCCCGGAATCGGGGGCGGTAGCGGTATCGGGGGCGGTATCGGGAGTGGGAGTGGGGGCGGCGGGGATCTGGTGCAGACCGACCACCACCCGGTGGCTGCGCCCGCCGGGGGCGGACTCGTCGTGGTAGCGGGCGACCAGGGTGGCGACCGCCTCGCCGAGTTCGTCGGCGAAGGCCGTGCGGTCGGCCGCCGAGGCGAACCGCACCTCCGCGTCGATGCCGAAGCTGGCGACCCGCCGCTGCGCCCGGGCGGCGCCGGTCAGCAGCGTGCCGACCTCCTGCACCAGCCGGGAGCCGAGGGCCAGCAGCCAGCGGGCGGAGAGCTGGTCCGGCGAGCGGGACGGGTCCGGGCTCACGGCGGCCAGGACGGCGGGCGAGATCACGTAGGAGGCGGCGGTGGCCCGGTACACCCGTTCGGTGACGTTGCCCTTACGCCGTTCCTCGGCGAGTTCGACCAGGCCGTGCCGCTCCAGCTCCTTCAGGTGGTAGTTGACCTTCTGCCGCGCCAGCCCAAGCCGGGCGGCCAGCGCGGCGGCCGAGCCGGGCTCGGCGAGGGCGGCGAGGATGCGGCGCCGGATCGGGTCCAGCGACGCCTCGGCCGCTGCGGGTTCTTCGATCACGGCGACGTCCAACATGGTTCAAGGATCGTGCCGACAAGAAAAATTGTCAAGGAAAGAATTCTTGTCGGTGAGGCGCGGCGGGGTGGGGCCGGGGAAGCGGGCGCGCCAACGGCCGGCGGCAGGGATCCTGCCGCCGGCCGGGGTGGGACCGGAGTGACGCGATCAGGAGGCGGGCGGGGTCCAGTCGGCGGGCAGGCCGGACTGGGTGAGCACCTCGGCCAGGCTGTAGTGGTCCTGGTCCGAGGCGATCCGGCCGTGGCCGTCGAGGTCGAGCAGGGTCGTCATCGGCACCGCGAACGCCTCCGGCACCCCCTTGAGGTGGCCGGCGTAGACGGCCTCGACGGTGAGCCGGCCGCCGTCGCGGTGCGTGGCGCGCACGGTGACGTGGACGCCGTCGATCAGCCGGTCCGCGCGGGCCTTCCAGCCCGAGATCTCCTCCCGGCCGTGGAAGGTGACGCCCACGCCCAGGTCGGTGTAGACGCCGCGGGCGGTGAACAGGGCGCCGAGCGCTCGGGGGTCGGTGCCGTTCCAGGCGCGGGCCCAGTCGGCGACGATCCTCGGCGGGCACGGCGCGGCGTGCGGCACGGTGGCGGCGGAGGCGGTGGCGGTGACCGCGGGGGCGCCGGAGAGGGCTGCTGCGGCGATCAACGGGATCGCGGCGCGGGTGACATGGGACATCGTGGGCTCCTCGGGACGTGACGGTTCGGAGGGAAGGGGCTCAGCCACGGTCGGCGTCGGTACCGGCATCGGCGATCCAGGACCCGTGCAGGCCGGCGGCCACCCGGTGGGGCAGGTGGACGGTGGCGACGGTGTCGAGCCCGGCCGCGTCGAGGACCAGCAGCTGCGAGGCGTCCTGCTTGAGGTCGGACACCACGGTGAGCAGGTAGCCCTCGTCCTCGCCGGTGGACCCGGCGGCGGGCACGAACAGGGCCTCGCTCGGCATCCGGGCGTCGCCGACCCGGCGGATCCGGCGGGCGCCGGTGACCCGGTCGTACTTGACGATGCCGTAGCTGCCGAAGCCCTGCTGGTCGGGGAAGGCCACCGCGTACTGGTAGCGGTTCTCGGCGCCCAGGTACGCCTCGTTGAGGCTCGGGAACTCCACCGGCAGGTCGTCGACGATCCGCTCGTCCACGCTGCCGGTCGCCAGGTCGACCACCCAGCGCCGGGTGTAGGAGTGGGAGACGGGCTCGGAACCGCGGCCGGGCGCACCGATCCACCAGTTCCAGGAGAGCCGGAAGCCCTCCCGGTCCACCGTCGGACCCTCCAGGACGATGCGGCCCCGCTCGTCCTCGTAGGCGTTCGAGACGTGCAGCATGTTGCCCGGCTCGATGGAGAACCAGCGGATCCGCGCGGCACCGTCCGCACCGCGCGGCATGACGCCGATCCGGGCGGGGTGCTCGTCGTTCCAGCCGTAGGGGATGCCGGAGTGGTCGGTGGGGTCGAAGGTGACGTTGCCCTCGACGAACACCACGTGGTTGCGGGTGATCGCGAAATCGTGCTTGAGCGCACCGGTCGCGTCCGGGACCTCGGCGCTGTGGACGATCCTGCCGGAGGCGTCGGCGACGTAGTGGGTGAGGAACGGCGGGAGGGGCGAGGAGGCGAAGAAGTGCAGCTCGCCGGTGAGCGGGTCCTCCTTCGGGTGGGCGGTCATCGCGGTCCGCAGCTTGCCCTCGAAGTCGTAGGCGCCGACCGTGTCCAGCTCCCGGGTGAGCTCGAACGGCAGGTTGGCCTCGCACAGGGCGAGCAGCCGGCCGGCGTGCTCGATGACGTGGGTGCCGGCGGCGGAGGCGGTCAGGTCGGGGCCGCGCTCGGTCATGTACGGGGCGCCGTCCAGGGCCGGGGTCTTCACCCAGCGGTTGCGGTACCACTCGGCGCGGCCCTCGCGCAGCTGGATGCCGTGCACCATGCCGCTGCCCTTGAACCAGTGGGTGGGGGTGACGCCCGGCTTGGGGTTGTGGCCGTTGCGCAGCAGCCGGCCGCTCAGCTCGGGCGGCAGGGTGCCCTCGACGGTCAGCTCGGTGGCGGTGACCTCGTCGACGACGGGGGTGAAGTGGCCGGTCAGGTACGGGGGCTTCTTGGGGGTGCTCATGACATGTTCCTTTCGGTGGGGATGAGGTGACGAGTGGTTCGTGGTGCGCCGTCAGACGGCGGGTTGCCGTCAGACGGCGGGTTCGGTACGGACGGCCCCCGGCGCGGCGGCGACCTTCCGGCGGCCGGTGCAGCGGGCCAGCAGGACCGCGAGGACCGCGGTGCCCGCCAGGACGGCGGCGGAGACCGCGAAGGCGGCGCGGTAACCGGCGGTCAGGGCCTCCAGGTGGGACCCGTGGGCGGCGGCGCCACCGGTCACGGAGCCGGCCAGGGTGGTCAGGACGGCGAGCCCGATCGCGCCGCCGACCTGCCGGGTGGTGTTCACCAGCCCGCCGGCCAGCCCGGCCTGCCGCGCCGGGACGCGGTCCACGGCGAGTGCGGTGAGCTGGACGAACGCGATGCCGAGGCCGAGGCCGACCAGCAGGCTCGGGCCGAGGATGTCCGTGAGGTAGCCGCCGTCGGCGTCGATCCGGGACAGCCACAGCAGGCCGAGCGCCTCGGTCAGCAGGGCGGCGACCGCGGTCGCGGTGGGACCGACCCGCCGGGCCAGTCGCGGCGCCAGCGTGGCGCCGAGCATATTGGCGGCGGCGAGCGGGAGTTGGCCCGCCCCGGTGGCCAGCGGTCCCGAGCCGAGGACCTGCTGCTGGTAGAGCGGGAGGAAGAAGAACAGGGCGATCCAGACCGAGCCCAGCAGCGCCATCAGCACGTTGCCGGCGGCCACCCGGCCGGTGGCGAGCAGCCCGGGCGGGACCAGCGCGTCCGGGCGGCGGCGCTCGATCGCGACGAAGACGCCGAGGAGGACGACGGCGGCGGCCAGGGCGACGAGCACGCCGCCGTCGCCCCAGCCGGCGCCGCGTGCGGTGGTCAGGCCCCAGACCAGGCAGGTCAGGGCGAGGGTGACGGTCACGGTACCGGGCAGGTCGAACCCTCCGCCGGCTCCCGCGGCCCGCTGCCCGGGCCCGGAAGCCGTCTTCCGGAGCGACGGCCGGGCGGCCTCCGGCGGCACCAGGACCACCACCGCCGCGAGCACCAGCGCCGAGCCCAGCGCGACCGAGTGGAAGATCCACGGCCAGCCCCAGGCCTGGGTGAGCACTCCGCCCAGCAGGACGCCGCCCGCCCCGCCCGCGCCGGAGACCGCGCCCCACACGCCCAGCGCCCTGCCGCGCCCGGGCCCGCCGGGGAACTGCGTCATCGCCAGCGCCAGCGCCGCCGGGGCGATCGCCGCCGCCGCGAGGCCCTGGACCGCCCGGGCGGCGATCAGCGGCGCCGGGGCGGTGGCCAGGCCCGCCGCCAGCGAGGCCGCCGCGAACAGCGCGACCCCGGCGGCCAGGACCCGGCGGCGGCCGAGCAGGTCGGCCGCCCGCCCGCCGGCCGGGAGCAGCGCCCCGAACGCCAGGCCGTAGGCGTTGACCACCCAGGTGACGGCGCCGTCGGAGAGGCCGGTCCCGGCCCGGATCTGCGGGAGCGCCACATTGACGATCGAGGTGGCGAGCATGACGGTGAACTGGGCCCCGGCGAGCGCCGCGAGTGCCGCTCCCGGGGAGCGGGGGCGGCCGGCGGCCGGTGCTTCCCGTATCGGTGCTTCCGGGGCTGGTGTTTTGGGGCTGGTGTTTTCGGTGTCGGTGCAACGTTCATGGCCACAGATTCGGGCCGGTCGCTGTCCACTTGCCAGGCCCGACGAGGTCCGGGGACTGTCCACCGCTGTCCACGACTGTCCACCGCCCGGCCCGCCGGGCGACGCGGCCCCCAGGACGACGCAGGGCCCCGCACCCGGAGGTACGGGGCCCGAGGCCGCGCCCGTCAGCGCGAGCCGTGCAGCTCCTGCTCCCACAGCGCCTCGCACAGCAGGTCGAGCCCCTGCCGCAGGTGGCGCCGGTACGTCCCGTACGGCAGCCCCAGCCGGCGGGCCGCGCCCTCCTGGGTCGGCGCGCCGGAGAAGTAGCCCGCCGTCAGGGCCTCGCGGGCGCGGGCGCCGCGCGGGTCCTGCGCGAGGTCGTCCACGGCCTGGCGCAGCAGCGCCCGCAACTCCTCGACCGGCTCGTCCAGGTCGGCCGCGAGCCGGGTGCGCAGCAGGGCGCAGGCGGCGAACGCACCCGGGTCGCGCCAGTGCGTGAACGCCTCCCGCACCGCCTGGTCGAACGTGGTCCGGGAGACCCCGGACGGACCGGCCTGGGCGGGTACGGGCGTCGAGGTCATGAGGTGGCGCAGCCAGGTCTCGACCGGCAGCTGCCGCCAGTCGACGCCGAACACGCCGTAGGTGTGCGCGCCGACCCGGGGCCGGGCGCCGGTGTCGGTGAGGCTGCCCCTGACCCGGGCGGCCCAGGTGTCGGCGTCGCGCCAGACCGCGAAGCCGTAGGCGCGGGCCCGGGCGCGGGCGGACTCGGCCTGGGCCCGGGAGGAGCTGAGGTCGATCACTCGCGAGGGCACCTGGTAGCGCTCGGGGTAGACGGTGAACCGGCTGACGCCGATGTGCTCGCCGGGCCGCACCGGCGCGGTGGCCTCGGTGTACGCCCAGGCGGCGGCCACCACCGGGTCGGTGGCGAGGTCCTCGGGGTCGGCGGGCGCGGGCAGGGCGAGCCGGGCCGTGAACGCCACCACCCGGCCCGTGTTCACCAGCCGGTAGACGCTGAACGCCTGCGGCTGGCGCCGGGCCCAGTAGCGGACCAGTTCGGCGGATTCCGGCCCCTCGGTCTCGGTGGCCATCCGCAGCACCGTGTCGAGGTCCTCGGGGTGCAGCGGCCGGTCGTGCACCTCGTCCTCGCGCGACCAGGTGCGCAGCCGGGCCACCAGCTCGCCGTCCCGGAACAGGTGGAAGAGCTCGTCGGTGACGGTCCAGACCTGTTCCTCGGGGGCCTCGCGCAGCAGCCGCAGGTACTCCTCGGCCAGCCGTCGGCGCATCTCGACGAAGGCGTTGGGGGCCCGCCAGCGCAGGTCGGCGGCCAGGGTCTCGCGGGCGGCGTCGTGCGGGTACAGGCCCCGGTGGCTCGACTCCATGAACGGCAGGCCCCGGAGCCACCCGAAGAGCAGGTGGGCGTCCTCCTCGGGCAGGACGGTGGCGAGCAGTTCCTCGGAGGTCGACCAGGCCTGCGCCGCCACTTCCAGGGCCCGGCGGTGGGCGGCGGTCGGCACCTCGCCGACCAGGCCGGACAGCAGGGTGCGCAGGACGTCGGCGGAGGGGGCCCAGACGCCCTCGCGGCTCCAGTCGTCCTCCCTGGCGGCGGCCGCGAGGGAGAGCGCCAGCGGGTTGCCGCCGGCGAACCGCAGGACGCGTTCCCGCAGTTGGGGCGGCACCCGGGCGGTGCTCAGCAGGCTGCGGGCCTGCGTCTCGGAGAACGGTCCCAGTTCGAGCACCCGCAGCAGCCCGGACCAGGCGGGGTCGGCGGTCCACTGGGGCTGCGGGGCGAGCCGCCCGGCCAGCACCACCAGGGTGTCGTCGGCCGCGCGGGGCAGGAAGCGCTGCCAGAGCCAGCTCTCCAGCCACTGGCAGTGCTCGAAGGAGTCGACGAACAGGACCGTGCCGGGGATGTCGAGGAACGGCCCGGCGGCGCGTTCGAAGTCGGCCGGGTCGCGGCCGACGAAGCGGCCGTCCAGTTCCAGCAGCAGCCGGCCGGTCGACCTGGCGTGGTCGGCGAGGCGGCGCAGCAGGGTCGACTTGCCGATGCCGCCCGGGCCGACCAGGTAGAACGCGAACGGCGCCTGCGGGTCGCCGGCCAGTGCCCGGGCGAAGCCGTCGAACTCCTCGTCGCGGCCGACGAAGGCCTGGACCCGCGCGCTGCTCAGTCTCTGCTTGACGGAGGCCATATGACGGCTCCCCTCCCCTCGTGCCGGCGCCGGGCCGCGGCGGCAGCCGTCGTCGTCGCCACCGTCGCGGGGCCCCGCGTCCTGTCGTCGTGGTCCGATCCGCGCGGGCTCACCTGATCGAGCCCAGGTTGCGGTCGTCCTCGTCGCCGGAGAGGAGCAGGGTGGTCTCCTCGACGCGCTCGAACCGCCCGTCGGCGGCGAGTTCGGCGAAGAGGTACACCTCGATGCGGGAGGTGTGGCCGTCGTGCTTGGTGACGGTGACGGTGTGGCGGTCGGCGTAGCGGGTGCCGTCGCGGAGTTCGTCGTGGACCTCGACCCGGCCCTCGCGGACCAGCGAGCGCAGCTTGGCGATGTGCTCGACGAAGCCCGCCCGGTCGCTCCACACGCCGTTGGTGCGCTGGCGGTAGTCGGGGGTGAAGTGCCGGGCCACCGCTTCGTCGAGCGGGAGGTCCGGATCCGGGGCGAACAGCAGGTCGTCGAGTGCCCGGGTGATGTCGGTGGCGGTCATCGGGGTCTTCCTCCAGCAGGGTCGGGAGCGGGGGATCAGTGGTGGTGCACGAGGGCCGCCGGGGTGCGGACGGGGGTGAAGTCCAGGGAGAGCGCGGCGGGGCCCCGGGTGTAGAGGCCGGTCTCCCGGTAGGTGGAGCCGGGGGTGGGGCGGACCTCGTCCAGCAGCGGCAGCAGCAGCGCGGCCACCGTCTCGATCTCCGCGCGGGCGAAGGCCGCGCCGACGCACTGGTGCAGGCCGGTGCCGAAGGCGAGGTGCTGGGCGGCGGCGGTGAACGAGCGGGCGGCGCCGAGGTCGGGGCGGTGGAGGTCGAAGCGGTCCGGGTCGGTGAAGACCTCGGGGTCGCGGTTGGCCGCGCCGATCAGGCAGAAGACGGTGGCGCCGGCCGGGACGACGGTGCCGGCGAACTCGGTGTCGCGCTCCGCCTGCCGGGGCACCAGCTGGACGGGCGGGGTGAACCGCAGGGTCTCGGCGATGGCGGCGGGCAGCAGCGACGGGTCCCGGCGGACGTCCGCGAGCTGCTCCGGGTGGTCGATCAGGTGCTTGAGGAGGAGGCCGAGGGTCTTGTCGGCGGGCTCGACGGCGGCCACCAGGACGTTGACGATCAGGGCGACCACCTCGCGGGTGCTCATCGCCACGCCGTCGAACTCGGCCGTGCAGAGCGCGGATATCAGGTCGGCGCCGGGGTGGCGGCGGCGCTGTTCGACGATCGGGGCGAGGTGGGCCTCCAGCTCCCCGGCGAGCTCCAGGCAGACCCGGCGGCGTTCCTCGGTGAGGGTGACGGCGGTGACGAACTCGCCGACCCCGGCGAGCCATCCGGCGACCCGCCGCCAGTCCTCGCGGTCCAGGCCGAGCACGTCCAGCGCGGCGCGGACGGCGAAGGGCTTGCCGAACTCGTTGACGAGGTCCATCCGCCCCCGGGCGAGCAGCGGCGCGAGGAGTTCGACGGCGTTGGCGCGGAGGGTGCGGACCTGCTCCTGGAGCGCCGGGCCGGTGAACGCCCGCACGACGATCCTCCGCTTCGCGGTGTGCTCCGCCCCCGTCATCTGCGCCAGCACCGGGCCGCGCATCACCGGCTCGGCGCGGACCTGGAGCGTCTCGGTGCTGAACGCCTCATGGTCCGTCAGCACGCGGCGGACGTCGCGGTGGCGGGAGAGGAACCAGGCGTCGGCGGCGGGCTCGTGGTGCACCGGCGCGTGCTCGCGCAGCCGGCCGAAGTACCGCTCGGGGGCGGCGGCGAACTCCTCGGACAGGATGCTGAAGCGGGACTCGGCCATGGGCGGGGCGGACCTCTCGGGGGAACGGACGGCCGGGGAGCGGGCGCCCGGGGAGCGCGGGGGCGAAACGCGGTGCTCGGGGACGACGAGGTGCTCGGGGACGACGGGCGTCGTCGGTGACGTGGGATCGGTGGGGCGGCGAACTCTGGCTACGCCGAGCGTCGGTGACGTGAGCTCGGGTGCGGGTGACGTGTGCTCGGGTGCTGGTGGACGACGCTCAGGGAAGCGGCGGGCATGGGGCCGGCGGCGGGATCCGCCGGCGGGGCGCTCAGGCCGGCGTCAGGGGGAACGAGGATCTCCGGCGGCCGGGCCGGCCGGAGGCTGCGGGCGGACGCGGACGACGACGGCCGGGGGCTCCGCACGGCGCGACCCGGCCTCGGAGCGCTGGGCTCCGGGTCGCGGCCGTGCCGGCAACTCGCTCTCGGGGCAACGTCGTCGGTTCCTGTCTCGGGGCGGCGCCGGGGCGGAACCCGGGCGGAACCGGCCAGGTCCGGTCGGGTCCGGTCGGGTCCGCCGTGGGGACGGCAGCCCTCGGCCGGCCCTCCCCCGGGCGTTTGACGTGGGCACTATAACCCGAAGCCCGAGCGGCACGACCTGCGAGTTCAGGTGCCAAGGATGGTTCGTACCTTGCCTGTTCCGGGGGCGCGGACGAACCGTTCGACGACCCCCGGAACGGACAGGTCCGGACAACTGCGGACAGCGATGGACAGCGGCGGACGCCCGGGCCCGGCACCGCTCCCACCTGCGCCGTCGGCCGTCCGAAAGGTTCCCGGTCCGGCTCGGACCACTCGCACGAGTGAACTCCCGGGGCGGGGGAATGCGCCTGTGACTCCGGGGTGTTGGCGGTGTCAAGGATCGTACGAACGGGGAGGACGGCATGGCCGGAGCAGTGATCGTCGGAGCGGGGCCGGGGATCGGACAGGCGGTGGCGCTGCGGTTCGCGCGGGAGGGCCTGCCGGTCGGCCTGGTCGCGCGGAGCGGGGCGACGGCCGAGGCGGTGGCCGGGGCCGTACGGCGGATCGGCGGCAAGGTCGCGGTGCGCACCGCCGACAGCACGGACGAGCAGGCGCTGCGGGCCGCACTCGACGGGCTGGCGGAGGAGCTGGGGCAGCCCGACGTCCTGGTCTACAACGCGGCTCTGATCCGGCCGGACGCCGTCGGGGAGACGTCCGCCCGCGATCAGCTGGACGCCTGGGCGGTCAATGTGGTGGGCGCGCTGACCGCCGCCGCGCACGTCGCACCGGGGATGGCGGAGCGCGGGCAGGGCACCGTCCTGGTGACCGGCGGCATGCCCGAGCCGAAGCCGGAGTACGTCAGCCTGTCCCTCGGCAAGGCGGGCGTGCGCGCACTCGTCACGCTGCTGGACCAGACCTACGGCGCCGCGGGCGTGCACGCGGCCAGCGTGACGGTGGCCGGTGCGGTCGCCCCCGGCACCGCCTTCGACCCGGACGACATCGCGGAGCACTACTGGCGGCTGCACACCCAGCCGCGCGCGGACTGGGAGCAGGAGGTGGTCCACGGGGGCTGACTCCGGATCACAGGGTCTCCTGCCGCAGGGCATCGCGCAGGCGCAGCAGTTCGCGGTGGCGGGCTCGCGCGCGCCCCAGCGCGATCCCGGCTGCGGCGACGAGGGCGAGGCCGGTCACGGCCGTGGCCAGCACCTCCACCGGGGTGCCGCGGATCACGGCCAGTACCGTCCCCGCTCCGGCGGTCGCCGTGGCCGCCGCCAGCGCGAGCCGGCCGGCCAGCACCCGGTCCCGGGCGTACAGCGGCCGCCTCCTGGTCAGCGTCCAGGCCGCGAAGGCCGTCCAGGCCAGGCCGACGGCGATCAGTCCGGCGAACGCGATCCGGGTGCGGACCGGCAACGGCTGCGGCTCGGTGGCCCACAGCACCGCGACCAGGGCCGCCGCGCCGCCGCCCGCCAGGCCCACGGCCAGGTTCCGCACCCGGGCGGCCAGCGAGACCTCCGCCGCGAGCGCGCGTTCCAGCCCCTCCGGCACACCGGCCCGACCGGTGGCGGCGTTCCGCTCGCTCATGCTCCGTACCCCTTCTCGACGAGGGCGCTCCGCAGCATGCGGCGGGCCCGGTGCAGCCTGCTCTTGACGGTGCCGGTCGGAACGCCGAGGACTTGGGCGCACACGGCCAGCGGCAGGTCCTCCAGGTGGAAGAGGATCAGCACCTCGCGCTCCTGCGGCGGGAGGTCGTTGAGTCCTGCCTCCACCTGCATCGTGGTGAGGACGTCGTCGAGCGCGTGATCGGCCTCGGGACCGGCCCCGGCCTCGACGTCCGCTGCGGCGCCGGCACCGATCCCGGTCCCGGTCCCGGTCCTGGCGGCTCGCGGCGAGGTCTCCGGCGTCTGGTACGCCTGCCGGAGGTGATTGGTGAGCGCGCGCCGGGCGATGGTGAACAGCCACGGCGCGAACCGCTCCGGATGCCGGAGCCCGGGCAGCCCGCGCACCACGGCGACCCACGTCTCCTGGGCGAGGTCGTCGGCCAGGTCCGGGGATCCCCCGGCCACACCCCGCAGGTAGCGCCGCAGCGGCGCGTGCCAGACGTCCACCAACCCAGACGTCCACCAACTCGCCGAACGCCTCCCGTTCACCGAGCTGGCAGCGCACCACCAACAGCGCATCGCGCCGCCGGTCACCACCGGCCCCTTCGCCGGCCCCTCCACCGGCACTCCCGCCGCCCATCGCGCCTCCGCTCTCCGTCTTCCCGTCATCTCACCGGGACAGTCGGCGATTCCGGTGGAAAGGTTCGCGGAAGCCCAGGCGGGTGCACCGGGCGGGGCCTCCGAAGAACCGCCGGGCTTGCGGGAGTTGATTGACTGCTTCCATGACGTCAACGGAATTCGAGACCGCCACCCCCGACCCGATCGTCTACCTCGACCGGGTGGCCGCGACCGACCTCGGCCGGTCCTACAAAGCGCGCATGCTCGACGAGCTCGACATCCGCCCGGGCCAGACGGTGCTCGATCTGGGCTGTGGCCCCGGCACCGATCTCACCTCGCTCGCCCGAGCTGTCGCCGGGACAGGCACGGTGATCGGAGTCGACCACGACCCGGCCGCGGTCGAGACCGCCAGGGCGCGCACGGCCGACCGGCACACCGTCACCGTGCGACTCGGCGACATCCACGACCTGCCGCTGCCGGACCGCACCGCCGACCGCGCCCGTACCGACCGGGTACTGCAGCACGTCGCCGATCCCGCCCGGGCGCTCCGGGAACTCCACCGCGTGCTACGGCCCGGCGGGCGGCTCGTCATGGGCGAGCCGGACTGGGACACCCTGGCCATCGACCATCCGGACAGCGAGCTTTCGCGCGCCTACACCCGGTACGTCACGGACAAGGTCGTCCGCAACGCCCGCATCGGCAGGGAACTTCCCCGACTGGCGGCAGCGGCCGGATTCACGGTGCCCTCGGTCGTCCCGATCACCCCCGTCTTCCGGGATGCCCAGGAAGCCGACAAGATCCTTGGTCTGGAACGCACCACCCGGCGCGCCGTCGCCGCCGGACACCTCACCGAGGAAGCGACACGACGCTGGCTGGAGCACCTCTCCACCGGACCCTTCCTCGCGGCGGTGACGTTCTACATCGTCATCGCCGAGTCGTAGCCGAGCCGCAGCCGCCGAGTCGTGGCCGCTGATCCGGCGACGACGGCCGGCCGAAACGGACAGCGACCAGCACTCCTTGCACTCGTCCCAAACTCGCGGCACTTGAATACGGGGGCCCACCAGTACCGGGGCAGGCCTCCCCCGCGCCCCGGCCGGACGCTTCCGGCCGGGGCCCAGTCGGCGGACCGTGGCGGGCGACTCGCGGTGCAGTCCGGCGAGGTCGAGGCCCTCGTCGCCCAGGACCATCAGCAGCGCCCGGTCCCCGATCGCCAGCACCACGACGTAGCCGCCGTCGCAGCGGGTGACCACGTCCCGCAGTCCGCCCACGCCGACCTCGGCGGCGGTGCGGCGGCCGAGGCCGAGCATGGCGGCCGACAGGGCGGCGGCCGACTCGGGGTGGACGGCGGCCGTGTCGGCGGCCACGAGCAGGCCGTCGGCGGTGGAGACGACGCTCTCCGAGATGCCCATGACGCGTTCGCGGAGGGACTTCAACTCGTCGACCAGCACGGCGGTCGGCGTCTGGCTGCTCATGGTGTGCTCTTCTCAGTGGTCGCGGTCGTGTCGGGTGGCTCTGTTGTTGCGGCGCGCTGGGCGCGCGGTGGACCGTCGGGAGCGGTCACCGCTCCCCCGGTCACCGCTCCGCCCGGGGTCCGTGCGCCGGGGACGCGGCGCGGCAGGGGCTGCCCGGTGTCGGCCGGAAGCGGTTCGCCCGGCGCCGTCCGGGGGGCGACGCTCGGCGCCATCGGGACGGTGTCGGCCGGTTCCCGGTGGAGCAGCTGCCGGGCGTCCATCCGGACGAGGTCGAGCAGCACCGCGAACACGCCCCGCCCCAGCGCGAAGCCGATGTCGCGCGCGGTGCGGCGGCCGGTCGCGGCGGCCAGGATCTCCCGGTGGCGGGCGGGTATCCGGGCGGTGGCAGGCCCAGCGCCCCCGGCCGGCGCCGCGGCGGGCCGGATCCGGGTGCGGGCCAGTTCGCCGGGCGGGCCCCAGGCGCGGGTCAGCAGGGCCGTCCGGCGGGCGGTCTCCTCGAACAGCCGCTTCGGCTCGATCCCGGGCCGCAGCGCGAGCCCGGCGGGCGGGGCCGCTTCGACGGTCTCCCACTCCCCGGGCGGGCTCAGCACCAGGGCGAAGGCACCGTCGAAGACGGCGGAGGCGCAGACCGCTTCGAGTTCGGCCGCGCCGATCGAGCCCCGGGCGACCAGGGCCGCGCCGAGGTCGCCGGCGCCCACGGTGGAGGCGGCCGTCTCCGCCGCCGCCCAGTCCGCCTGGCCGACGCGCCCCGACTTGAGCAGCAGGGTCTCGGCGGTCGGGGCGCCGGGGGTCTCGATCGCCGTGATCAGGCCGCGTTCCAGGTGGATCGTGCCGCCCGGTGCGCTGGAGACGACGACCGAGCCGGTGAAGTCCTCCTCCCGCAGTGCCAGTAGCAGCGCGGGCACATTGCGGGCCGGACGCCCACCGTTCTGGGCGGGGTCGTGGGTGTTGGCGCTCATGCCACGAAGCCCCGGGCACTGTCGGCGGTCTGGCGCAGCGCCAGTGCCAGATTGACCCGCGTCCGGTCCAGCACGGTGGCGAGCAGCAGCGGATCGCCCTGACGGGGCAGCACCTGGACCACCTCGTGGTGCCGGGTGCTGGTAACGACGACGCTCTCCAGCTCCCCACCCGCCCCGGCCTCGCACAGTCGGTCGCCGATCAGGGCGGCCAGGTCGGCGAGTTCGGCCCCGGGGCCGATCAGCCGCTGGTCCCCGCCGGCAGCGTAGGTGAGGCCGGTGGCGGCGTCGACGAGCGCGGCGCCGACCACGCCGGGAGAGCCGAGCACATCGGAGAGGGAGGCTTCGAGTGCGCGCACCGGTACCCCTTCGTGTTCTGAACTGTTGGCAGCGTACTTTATTCCATCATTTCCGCGTCGGGGCCGACGAGGGGGACTTCTTGCTACTTTGTTCCCGCACACGGGAGTTCTGCCCCGCAGTTACGCAAAGGACGAACAGCGCATGAACATTGACGACGCACTCAAGGACGCGATGGCCATCGAGGGCGCGATCGGCGTCGCCGTGGCCGACTACGAGAGCGGTATGTCACTCGGATTCCTCGGCGGGGGGCAGCAGCTGGACCTGGAGGTCGCGGCCGCCGCCAACACCGAGGTCGTGCGGGCCAAGGTGCGGGCGCTGGCCGCGTTGTCGATCGATGACGTCATCGAGGACATCCTGATCACCCTGGGCACCCAGTACCACCTGATCCGCCCGCTCGCGCGCAGCCACGGCTCGCTCTTCCTCTACCTGGCGCTGGACCGCTCGCGCGCGAACCTGGCGCTCGCCCGGCACGGCCTCAAGCGCATAGAGACCTCGCTCGACGTCTGAGCCGCCGTCCGATCCGTCGTCCGATCCGCCTTCTGATCCGTTCTCGTTCCGGAAATCCGGACCGGACGAACGCGAAGCGTGATGAACCGGCCACGGCACTGCGCCCGTAGGAATTGGTCCATGAATAGCCGCAGGTACACCTCAATCATCGAATAACGTAATCCTTCGGTGACTGGGCGTCATTTTCGCGGCACCCCGCCGCGCCGGCCCCGCGGAGTGGAAAGTCGGCGCCGTCGATATTCCACTCCGAGCGGCGGGCGGGCGGGGCGGCTCGGAAAGTGTTGGGCAATTGAGCGGCTTCGCGGAGTGACGGACCGGGGGTGTTCTACGGGGTCGAAGTGTGCGCGAAGACCGCCGCCATGTGCGCCTGTTCGTGCAAGCCGTCCCAGTACCGACCGGCACGTGTCGCCCGTCGCGCCGGACTTCCACAACTGCGTCACAAGGGCGCCGAGTTGCTCCCCACCGACCGGCAGGCCCTGGAATCATCCCCACTGAGCACCGGGGCGGTGCCCGGGGCGCGATCGTGGGGGCGACGATGGAGACGTGGCTGAGGGACCCGGGGGCATCCGGCGGCAGCCGGCGGGCCTCCCTGTTGACGGGTGCTCCCCTGATCCAGTGGGTGCTCGTCCTGGCGGGACTGGCCGTCACCGCGCTCGGCTTCGGGCTGTTCCTCGACGCCCACGACGAGATGCACGGCTACCGAACCGCACCGGCCTGCGACACGGCCGCCGAACCGGGAGCGGACTGCAACCGTTACGAGACGGGCAGGGTGACGGCGCGGAAGAACGACGGCGAGTACCGGCTGACCGTGGCGCGCGAAACGGCACCCAAGGAGACCTACAACGTCGACCAGGACTTCTACGACGACGTGCAGATCGGTACGAACGTGCGGGTGACGCTCTTCCATGCGCGAGCGGTCGAGATCTCCGAGCGCGGGCACCACGCCGACAGCCTCCAGGACCCCCACCTGCCCGCCCTGGAGGTGGCGGCCCTGGTCGCCGTGGGGTCGGCGCTGACGGTGCACGGCCTGGTCCGGTCGCGCCACAGTGACGCCGGCCTGCTCTCCGGACCCGGGATCGGCTTGCTCGCCTTCATCGGCGGCTCCATGCTGCTGCAGCTGCCGCTTCCGCTCGCCGTCACCCTGGGCGTCCCCCTCGTCGCCTGGATCGCACTGATCACCGCCGTCGCGGCGTTCGCCTGAGCCGGAATCCATCGTCGTCGGGCTTCGTATTCCTTGATCGTCCCGTCGCGCGGCCGTCTTCGCGACCCTTTTCAGGCCCCGGCGAGCAGACGGACCTCGGCGCCGTCCGACCGCGCGCCCGGCTTGCTCCACCAGTGGTCGTAGCGGCGGTAGACGTGCGGTTCGCGGTCCGCGAGCAGCGCCGTCAGCGAACGGGCCTCGGCGGCGAGCTGCTCCCACGCCGCGTCCGGCAGCGGGTGGAACGCCGTCGCCTCGACGCCGCCCTCGACCGTGCGCCACACCCCGGCCACCCGGCCGTCCACGAGCAGGGTCGGCAGCACATCGCCGTTGCGCTTGATCACCAGGGCGCGGTACTCCGGCGGGATGATCCGGCTCCGGTCGGCGTAGGCCAGCAGGACGCTGTCCCACATCGCCATCAGCCGGGCCGGCACCGGCAGGTCCTCGTCCGGCAGCGGCGCCCCCGCGAGGTCGAACAGCTCCACGCCGCCCGGCCCCTCCAGGCGCTCGACCTCGCCCTCGGCCGCCAACCCCCGCAGCGCCTCCTTGGCCCGGCCCCGCTGCACCAGCGCGAACTGCGCCACGTCCGCCACCGAGGCCGGGCCGAAGCCGGCGAGGTAGCGCCGCACGAGCGTGCGCAGCGAGGCCGCGTACACCTCCGGATCGCCGAGCACCGGGCGGACCGGCGGCGCGACGTAGGAGAGCCGGTGGCCGAACGACCAGTGCCCCTCCCCCGGCGCGCGCAGCAGCGGCGCCACCTGCCGCAGGCCCCACCAGGCCGGCGCCGCCGCCTCGGCGCCGAGCCGCTCGGCGAGCCAGCTCTCGAACTCCGGGGCGGCGCGCGGCCGGTCGCCGAAGTCCAGCACATCCGCGACCAGCGCGTCCCCGTCGGCGGCGGTCAGGCCGGAGGCCGTGAACCGGTCGTCGCCCAGCCGGGCGCCCCGCACCGACGGATGGACGGCCTCCCGGAACGTCGCGAAGTCGTCGACGTGCACGGCGTGCAGGGTGATCCGCATCAGCGTGGACCGCACGATCCCCAGCTCCGCGAACGCCCGGTCGAGCTCGGCCGGGTCGAAGCCGGCCACCCGGTTCCACAGCGCGAGGTAGGGCGAGGCCGTCTGCTGCGCCTGGAGCGCGACCACGCGCCGCACCGCCTCGGCGACGCCGATCTCCTCCCGCCGCACCAGCAACTGCCGTTCGAGCGTGGCCCGATTGAGCTGCCCCGCGGTGATCGTCACGTCCATGACCCTCTCGTCGTCCGCCCGCCCGGTGCGCCCCCGGTGAATGTCGGAGCTGGAGCCTAGCCCCAGGGTCCGACAATCCCTCGGCCGTCGAACCCGGGGGTCCGGAGTCGGGACAGACCGACGTCACGATTCGTCGGCGAATCCCCGTGGGCCGGAAAGGCGGAATTCGGCGCCTCAGCCCTGGAAAATGCTGGCATGACCGGATCACACCGCGTCCCACCAGGACTTCGGCGTACCGCACCGGTTCCCGCAGGGGGGGATGTCCCACTCAGTTACACCCGGTGACCGGAGCGACGGATCGGCCCGGACGGATCAAAAGCTCCCGCAAGTCGCGGCTTGACGGTAAGTCACCGCAACATCGATACTCCGTTTGCCCTCGACGATCAACGCCTGCGGCGGGTGGGCTCTCCACCGGATCGCGGGGCATTTCCGACCGCTCGTCCGAAACGGGGTTGTCCATGAAGATCCGCAACAAGGTCGCCGCCGGGGTGCTTTCCATAGCCGCCCTCGGCTTCGCCGTCGCCACCGCCGCGCCCGCCTCCGCCTCCAGCGGCGGGTGCGCCTCGTACGACGCCTGCCTGTTCTACAGCCCCGACTTCCAGGGCGCCTACTTCGGCGACGGCGACGGCAGCAGCCGCGGCTACGAGACCTACCAGGTCAACTCCACCTACACCTTCGGCGGCGGCGGCGCCGGCAACGGCCAGTACGTGCGGAACAACGCGGCGTCGGTCTTCAACATGAACCAGAACTACAGCGTCACGATCTACTACAGCCCCGGCGGCTACGGCGTCAGCCAGTACATCAAGCGCGGCACCGGCGCCAACCTGATCCCGCAGCTGCGGAACAACAACGCCTCGCAGTGCTTCGACTACTTCGAGGCCTGCCGCTGACCTCGGGTCGGCCCGCGATTCCCTCGGCGGCGGTGCCGCGCAGCCCTCGGCGCGCGGCACCGCCCCTGTTCCGGCTGGAAGAAGAGTTCACCATGCGAAGTGCAGCCCCCGTGTCGATACGGTGGTCGGTACGGTCGGCACGGTCGATCGGCGCGCCGGTGATCGCTGCCCTGGTCGCGCTGGGAGCTGCCGTCACCGGCTGCGCGGCCGCCGGCTCGAAGGCGGCCCCGGCGGCGACACCGGCAGCGGCACCGCCTGCGGTCGACGCGATCCCGACCCTCACCACCGCCGACGGCCAGGCGCTCCCCATCGCCACATACTTGATCAGCCCGGACGAGGACCGCCGGATCGAGGCCGCCAGGACAGCCCTGATCGGCTCGTGCATGAAGCGCTTCGGATTCGATTACGCGCCGGCGGCGGTCGGAGCCAAACCTGTCTCTTATACACATCTCGCCCAGGGCTACCACTGGGGCGCGTCGCCGGACCGGAAGCAGCAGTCCGCCACCCCGCAGCCCCCCGCGCCGGAGATGCAGGCCGTCCTGGGCCACGGCCGGGCCGGCCCCACCGAGTCGGCAGCGCCGGCCGACCGCACCCACAACGGCATCGCGATCCCGCCGGGCGGCTGCCTCGGCGAGGCGGACGACACCCTGACCCGGGGCGGCGGCATCCTGCAGGACGACGCCGGAGCACTGGAGATCAACGGCCGGAGCTTCGCGGACTCCATGGCCGACGGGCGGGTGCAGGCAGCCTTCGCCGCCTGGTCGCGCTGCATGAAGGAGAAGGGGCAGACGTACGCGAGCCCAGTGGACGCGGTGAGCGACGAGCGCTGGTTCTCGTCGCCGACGGCGACCGCTCCGGAGATCGCCACCGCGACGGCCGACATCGACTGCAAGCAGCAGAACAACGTCGTCGGCATCTGGTTCGCCGTCGAGACCGCCTACCAGAACCGGGCGGTCCAGGCGGATCTGAAGCGCCTGGAGCAGACCCGGAAGGCGATCGACGTCACGCTCGCGAACGCCCTCGCCACCAAGGTGTCCTGACGTCGCTGCATCCATGCGTCCTCGCGCTACGTCGCGAGCGGCTCGGTGAGCACCCGGGCGAACCCGTCCAGCAGCGCCCGGTTGACGGCCTGGGCCTGCGGGGTGTCGGCATGGATGGTGTTGACGAACAGGCCCTCGTCGGTGCGGTGCAGCCAGTGCAGGATCCCGTTGCAGCCGGACACCCACACATGCATCCGGGCCTGCTGGGCGACGTGGCGGTCCGCGCCGGGCAGCCTGCGGCAGTCGATGTAGGAGAAGAAGTTCACCGCGTACGGCCAGTAGCGCAGTGACGCGTACTCGACCGGGGCGAGCAGCTTCCACGCCTTGACGAAGTGCACCGCGGCGTGGGCCTGCACCTGCGCGTAGGCGTCCTGGGCGTCGGCGAGCACGTCACCGAGACCGGCCCCCGGCCCGACGGGGAACTCGATCGGCAGGGTGTTGATGAACCACCCCATCGACTCCGCGTAGTCGCCCCGGCCGCGTTCGTTGAACGGCATCAGTCCGCGGTACACCGCCGGCCCGCCCAACTGCCGGAGGGCGAGCGCGAGGCCCGCGAGCAGGCCCATGGACAGCCGCCCGCCCAGGGCCCGGCAGACGGTGCCGAACTCCTCGACCTGGTGGGTGGTCAGCAGTCTCTCGGTGCTGGCCACCGGCGCGTACAGCTGCCCGGGCCGGACTCCGAGGTCGAGCGGAAAGCGCGGGAAGAGCCCGCCGTTGCGGTCGCGGAACGCCCGCCAGTGGTCCAGGCGCGCGTCGTCGGCGCGCATCGCGCGGTTGGCCCGGCGCTGGGTGCGGCTGAACTCCAGGTAGCTCCCCGGCTGCCGGGCCGTGCCGGGGGCGGTGGTGGCAGGGGCCGCGGACCGCTCGGCCTCGGCGGCGGAAGTGAGATTCCGGTAGGCCGTGGTGATGTCGTTGATGGCGATCGCGGTGGAGAGGCCGTCGGTGACCAGGTGGTCGCAGGAGAACCAGACCGTGGTGGACCCGGCCCGCACCACCGCACCCATCGTGATCAGCGGCCAGGAGAGGGTGTCCACCTCCTGGAACGCCTCCTGGAGGTGCCGGGTGACCTGCGCCGGTGTCTCCAACGGGCCGCCGTAGACGTGCTTGAGGGCCACCTCGTCGGGGGTGAGGACCTCGCAGCCGAGGTCCCCGGCCAGCGGCTGGTAGACCGCCCGGAGCACCTCGTGCCGTCGCACCAGGTGCAGCAGCGCGGCCGCCAGCGCGTCCAGGTCCACCCGGCCGGCGAGTTCGAAGCTCCCCGCGACGTAGGACCGGATCGGGTCGTCGACGCTCTGGGCGTACTGGGCAACGGTGAAATGTTTCGCCTGGTTGTAGCCGGTCATCCGACGCGGGGCGGGCCCGTCGTCACCGGTCAGGGGGACAAGGTGCCACCGGTGGGCCTCACCCGGGCCGATCTCGGAGTGCTCGACTGAGATCTGGAGCATGCCGCCCTCTTTTGCTGCTGTCGTGATCAGGTGCCGTCGGGAGCGGTTGAGTACCGCCCTGCCACTCGGTGCCATACCAACGCGGCTTCCCGGCCATCGGATACGCGCAGCAGCCGTTCGGGTGACATGACCCCCGGCGGTGGCGTGCTGTCCGCCGCAGGCCGGCCGCGGCCGGTCGGACCGGGCTTGCCGGTCCGACCGGCACCGAGGTCAGGCCAGTGCCGCTCCCCCGTCGAGGGTGAGCACGGTGCCGGTCGCGTAGCCGTTGTCGAGGAGGTAGAGGTAGGCCGCCGCGGCCTCCTCGGGGGTGCCGACGCGCTGCACGGGCAGGCCGCTGCCCTGCACCTGGAGGAAGGCCTCCGGGTCCGGCACGGTGCTGTCCCAGAGTTCGGTGCGGACCGCGCCGAGGCGGACGGCGTTGACCCGCAGCGGAGCGAGTTCCAGAGCCAGGGCGCGCGTCACGCCCTCGACGGCCGCGGTGATGCTCGCGCCGAGCAGGGCCCCGGGGACGGGCCGGGTGGCGAAGGCGCCGGAGGTGAGGGTGATCGAGCCGCCGGGACGGAGCTTCGGCGTCGCGTACTTCGCGGCGAGCAGGGCGCCCCAGAAGCGGCGCTCGAAGAACGCCCGCGACTCCTCGGCGCCGAGGTCGGCGAGCGGCTTCAGCAGCAGGGGCTCGCCCGCCGTGTAGACGAGGTGGTCGAACTCGCCGACCCGGTCGAAGAAGGCGACGATCGCGGCCTCGTCGGCGACGTCCAGCACGATGCCCTCGGCCCGGTCACCGATCTTCTTCACCGCCAGGTCGACCCGGTCCTGATTGCTGGAGGCGACGACCACGTTCGAGCCCTGGGCCGCCGCTGCCTTCGCGACGGCGAATCCGACGCCGGAGGTGCCACCGATGACGACGACGCGCTGGGTGTCCGCTGTGTTGTTCATGACGAGGACGCTACGGGTCGCCGATCGAGACAGTGAATGACATAGAGTCTCGATTCTCTGTCCGATCGTCTCGGCGATGGCGCACTAAGGTGAGCGCATGGACATCCTCAGCGACACACTCGCCGCTCTGCGCACCGGACGTCCGTCCGTCGTCCGCACCGAGGCGCGGGCGCCGTGGGGTGTGCGTTTCCAGCCCATCGCGGGAGCCGGGTTCCATGTCGTCGTCGAAGGGCGCTGCTTTCTGCTGCCGGTCGGCGGCGATCCGATCGCCCTCGGCCCCGGCGATGTGGTCTTCCTGCGGCGCGGCACCGATCACGCCATCTGCGACGCGGTCGCGAGCGAGTCGGTGGCCTTCGAACCCGACCGCGTCGACAACTCCTCGCCCATCGGGTCCTTCACCGTCGGGGACGGCGGCGCTCGCAGCGTGCTGGTGTGCGGGGCCTACCACCTCGACATCGACCGACCGCACCCGCTGCTCGGCGACCTCCCGGAGGTCATCCACCTCCCGGCCGGCCCCGGTCGGCACCCGGCACTGCGCTCGGCGGTCGACCAGCTCTGCGCCGAGATCCACCGGCCGCAACCGGGTTCGGACTCGGTGGTCACGGCGCTCGTCGATCTGCTGCTGCTGTACATCCTGCGGTCCTGGTACGCCGAGTTGCCGCAGGAGCAGACACAGGGCTGGGCGTCCGCGCTGAACGATCCGTTGATCGCGCCCGCGTTGAAGGCGATCCACGACGCCCCGGCGCATCCGTGGACCGTCGAGTCGCTGGGCAGCCGGGCCGGACTGTCACGGGCGGCGTTCGCCCGCCGGTTCACCGCGGTGGTCGGCGAGCCGCCGA
>NZ_JZWY01000253.1:0-1883 GCF_000966955.1 Streptomyces sp. NRRL S-495 | reverse complement strand
GGCGTTCGCCCGCCGGTTCACCGCGGTGGTCGGCGAGCCGCCGCTGAGCTATCTGACGACATGGCGGATGGCGATCGCGGCGCGGATGCTGCGCGAGACGGGCGCGTCGTTGAGTGATGTGGCCGAGAACGCCGGCTACACCTCGGAGTTCGCGTTCGCGAAGGCGTTCAAGCGGCACTTCGGCGCCCCGCCCGGGGCGTATCGGAGGGAGCGGCGGGCGGTGTCGGCCCTGTGACGGGTCAGGCGGTGCCGAACTCGCCTGCCTGGACGGCGGCGACGAACGCGTTCCAGGCGTCGGAGGGGAAGGCGAGGACGGGACCGGAGGGGTCCTTGGAGTCACGGACCGGGACGAGGCCGGGGATGTCGGGTGCGACCTCGACGCACTGGCCACCGTTGTCGCTGTAGGAACTCTTGTGCCAGCTCACAGGGTTCATGGCACTGACGGTAGCGCGGACGCTTCAACACATCGGCCCCGACCGGGAATCCGGTCGGGGCCGAGAGTCGGTTCAGGTCAGACGGTGCCGAACTCGCCCGCCTGCACACCTGCGACAAAGGCACTCCAGGCGTCGGCCGGGAAGACGAGGGCCGGGCCCTCGGGGTCCTTGGAGTCACGGACGGGGACAGCGCCGGGGAAGCTCGCGGAAACCTCCACGCACTCGCCGCCGTTGTTGGAGTACGACGACTTGAACCAGGACGCATCAGACGTGTTCGGGTTCATGGAGTGAGCTCCCTTCGAGCCTTGTGGACCAGTGCCAGGGATGCCGCCTTGGGCAGGGCTTCCACCACCAGCTGATCGTACTCCCTCTCCCACACCGAGACGATTTCACGCCTTCGTTCAAGGTGGCCGCGAGCATGCGATTCGGCGTAGCCGACGACCGCCCCGTCCTGGAGGTCCAGCAGGGTCACCGGCATCGTGAACGGCAGATTCTCCCCCAAGGAGAACGGCGCCACCTGGATGGTGACGTTGGAGCGAGCCGCCAACTCCACGATTCGGTCGAGCTGCTTGAGCATGACAGCCCGTCCGCCGACCGTACGCACGAGACAGTCCTCATCGAGCACGACATGGATCAGCGGTGGCTTCTTCCGGTCGAGCACACGCTGCCGGGCCAGCACGAACTCGACTCGCTGCTCGGCCTCCGACTGGGAGATTGCTCCACGCAGGACTGCTGCGTAGGCCAAGGCCTCGGCATACTCCTGGACCTGGAAGAGGCCATTCACGATGGTCAGCGCAAATCCACGCACACGCCGACACTTCGTCTCCTCGTCGGCGAACTCCTCGAAGCCCTCCAACAGACCCTCTTTCGCATGCCTGCACCAGAGCTCGTAGAACGTACCTCCGGTTTCGAACACCGTGTCGGCTTTAACAGCGAAGTTTTTTGTTGGAGGACGCTTCGCTCGTTCGATGTACGAGATCAGCGTGTTGGAGTACCCCATGCGCTTCCCCAGTCCGACCTGCGACCAGCCCCGCGCCTCCCGCAGCCTGGCAAGTTCCTGGCCGAAGCGCACAGCCGGGGATGACATCTCGTCAATTACGGGCTCATCCATGAACGTCGGCACCTTTCACACGCCCGATTGGTCAACGTTCAGACCCTGGCCATCGTAAGCACAGGGGGGGCACGATGGCTACACCCCGTGAGAGATCCGGGACCCTGCGCAACCAATGGAGCCAACATGCCCTCGCAGCCCCGCATTCCCGTGTACAAGCCCGCCGTTGGGGAGATCGTGCGCGACCTCGCGCACCTCGACACCTCCGGCAAGCCCCTCGAAGCGGTCTACATGGACACCCTCGCCGGGCTCGTCTACCTCCGCCACGAGGCCGGCGGCTGCGAGTGGACCACCAAGCCCACCCACGTCCAGGCCCTCCCCACCCCCGCTTCCTCACC
>NZ_JZWY01000252.1:0-275 GCF_000966955.1 Streptomyces sp. NRRL S-495 | reverse complement strand
GCCCTCCCCACGCCCCGCTTCCTCACCGTCCAGCACCCCAGCCGGCCCCGCGTCGCCGACGTGGCGTGAACCGTTCCCTCCGGCTCGTCGTCGCCGCCGTGTGCGTCCCCACCCTCAGCGCCGTCGCCGCAGCCCTCGTCTGCTGGCCCATCCACGGCGGACCCCTCGGGCCCCAACTCCTCATCTTCGGCCTGATCCTCGCCACCGGCATCAGCGCCGGTCTCCCCGCCTGCCTCACCTGGCTCACCCCCAAGAACCCCGACGACTGATCCCCC
>NZ_JZWY01001412.1:0-206 GCF_000966955.1 Streptomyces sp. NRRL S-495 | reverse complement strand
GGGCCAGCGTGCCGGTGAGGGTCCAGGTGAGGGTCTTCCCGGCGGGGATCTCGACGGCCGGACAGGTTGCCGTTCCAGCGTTGATCGGGCAAGGCGTGTTGTCGGCATCGGCCTGCATGCTCGCACCGGTCACGCCCGCCGGAACGGTGTCGGTGACGATGACGTCACGGGCGCGGGAGGGTCCGTTGTTGGTGACACTGACCTGC
>NZ_JZWY01001411.1:0-207 GCF_000966955.1 Streptomyces sp. NRRL S-495 | reverse complement strand
CTTCCAGGCCGTGATCATCGGCTCGATCAACGCCCGCTGCTCGTCCGACAAGTCGCTCGGACACGCCCGCTCTCCGTGTGCCGCAGAACATCACCCGAACCACGACTGGCACGCCAGTACGGCTGACGTTCACACACACGAGCGATCACAAGCCGAGAAAAGGGACTTGACGTCCACTGGAGCCGCCCAGCACGGCTGGCTCTGACA
>NZ_JZWY01001410.1:0-207 GCF_000966955.1 Streptomyces sp. NRRL S-495 | reverse complement strand
CCCGCCGTCAGGTCACCCCGGCCCCCGGGCGGGCCGGGGTGACCTGCCCCAGGCCCACGGACCCCACCAGGCGGGCGGCGGCGGACCTCTCGGGGCGGAGGTCGGCTGGTCCGGATGGAGTCCGAGCCGCCACAGCGCGACGGCACGGAAGTGGACGGCGAACCAGCCGTGCCAGTGGCCGTCCCCGCCGACCCCGCAGGCCAGGTC
>NZ_JZWY01001409.1:0-209 GCF_000966955.1 Streptomyces sp. NRRL S-495 | reverse complement strand
CCAGCAGCGCCGGGACCGGGCGGTCGGCCTGGTCCGGGCGCAGGCGCGGCAGCCCCGCGGCGGAGGCGGCCGTGCTGTCGAGGGCGACCGTCCGCACCAGGGTGGTGCCCACGAAGGCCGACTGCTCGGCCACCGGGGTGAGTCCCGTCACGCCCGGCAGGGCGGCCAGCGTGGCGTGCCGNTGCCCGGGCGCGCCGNACACCCCGGAC
>NZ_JZWY01001408.1:0-210 GCF_000966955.1 Streptomyces sp. NRRL S-495 | reverse complement strand
GTGACGACCACGTCACGAGCCCGCGAGGGGCCGTTGTTGATTACGGTGACACGCCACTGGATCTGTTGTCCGGGCACCACCGGATCGGTGAGCAGCGCCTTGGAGACAGTCAGGTTCGCCTGCGTCGAAGGTGAGTTGGTGGGGCTCGCGACGGCGGTGTGGGTCGGCGTTGCGGGGTCGGGGCCGCCGGTGACGGTCACGGTGTTGGTC
>NZ_JZWY01001407.1:0-210 GCF_000966955.1 Streptomyces sp. NRRL S-495 | reverse complement strand
GGGTGGCGCCGACGGTGGCGGTGTCGCTGAGGGTGCCCGCACCGGTGGTGCCGACCGTGACCGTGACGGTGGTGCTCGCGCCGGCGGCGAGGGTGCCGAGGGTGCAGTTGGCACTGGTGGCGGTGGTGGTGCAGCTGCCCTGGCCCGGCGTGGCCGAGAGCACGGTGCCCGGGCCGGTGAGCGAGTCCGTGAGGGTGACGCCGGTGGCGG
>NZ_JZWY01001406.1:0-213 GCF_000966955.1 Streptomyces sp. NRRL S-495 | reverse complement strand
TAGAGGCCGTTGGCGTCGGTCACCGTGGTGATGGGTCGGCCGTTGGTGTCGAGGACGGGCTGGCCGTTGCCGTCGAGGAGGTTGACCTTGATGCCGGAGACGCCGGTGTCGCCGGGCTTCTGGATGCCGGAGCCGTCCTTGTCGACCCAGACGAAGTCACCGATGGCGTTGTTGGCGGGCGGCGGCGGGAGGACGATGCCCATGTCGAGGTCG
>NZ_JZWY01001405.1:0-214 GCF_000966955.1 Streptomyces sp. NRRL S-495 | reverse complement strand
GTGTGGGTGGCCGCGAGCCGCTGGAAGCTCTCCAGCGACGGCGGGACCGTCGTGCCGTCCGGGGCGGTCTCCGGGCTGGCCTGGAGCTGCCAGCGGGGGCTGCCCTCGAACGGGCAGAGCATGAAGGCGCCCTGCGGCCCGAACCACTGGTGCCAGGCACCCGGCTCCAGGCCCTCGACCTCCACGTCGCCGCAGACCATCATCGGCTCCGGGT
>NZ_JZWY01001404.1:0-215 GCF_000966955.1 Streptomyces sp. NRRL S-495 | reverse complement strand
CGGAGGTCGGCGGACGACGGGTTGTGCGGCCCGTCGCCCGCCCGCCCCGGCAGCTTCGTGGGCCGCGCCCCGTCAGCGCCGCCCGGCCGTCCTCCGCCGAGCCGCGGTGCCCGGCCGCGGGGCCGCCGTGCTCGCACGCTCGACCAGGGTGGTCGGCACCAGCCGGACACCCGTCACCGTCTCGCCGCGCAGCTCCCGAAGAGCCGCGTCCACGC
>NZ_JZWY01001403.1:0-216 GCF_000966955.1 Streptomyces sp. NRRL S-495 | reverse complement strand
CCCCCGCCCGCACCCGACGAGCCGCCCCGCCTCGGCGCCTCGGGCCGGGGGTTCCCCCTGATCGCGCGCCTCACGGACGACTTCCGTGTCCTCCACCGGGACGATCCGCCGGGCACCGACCTGGTCCTCGTCCTGGCTCTGCCCCTGGCCGGAGGGTCCGGGACTTCGGCGCGCCCGAGCTGACTACGGCCGGGCCGTCGGCGGCGGCTTCCAGGG
>NZ_JZWY01000251.1:0-2883 GCF_000966955.1 Streptomyces sp. NRRL S-495 | reverse complement strand
GCCCAGCCCCCGACCGCCCAGCCCTCCGCCACGCAACCCCCGACCGCCCTCCACGGCCCGGCCTTCGCCGCCGACCCGCAGACCGTCTACGAGCGGCTGCGCCGGCAGGGCCCGGTCGCCCCGGTGGAGATCGCACCCGGCGTCGAAGCCCTGCTGGTCACCGACTACCAGGCCGCGCTGGACCTGCTGCGCGACACCGACACCTACTCCAAGGACTCCCGGGCCTGGCAGCAGACCGTCCCCCCGGACTCCCCGCTGCTCCCGGTGCTCGGCTACCGGCCGACCGCGCTGTTCAGCGACGGCGAGACGCACGCCCGCTACCGGCAGGTGATCACCGACGGCCTCGCGCTGCTGGAACCGCACCTGCTGCAACGCCGGGTCGCCGAGGTCGCCCACCGGCTGATCGGCACCTTCGGGGCCACCGGCTCCGCCGACCTCATCGCCGACTACGCCCGCCGGCTGCCCGTCCACGTGGTCACCACCTGGTTCGGCGTGCCCGACGAGCACCGGGAGCGGCTGGTGGCCGGCATCGTCGGCATGATCGAGTCCACCCGGCAGGCGGTGACCGCGTACGCGGACCTCGTCGCCGTGGTCACCGCGATGGTCGCCGAGCGCCGCGAGCGCCCCCGGCACGACCTGACCTCGTGGTTCCTCACCCACCCGGCGGGGCTCGACAACGACGAGGTGGTCCGGCAGATCACCCTGACCATGATCGCCGGGAACGAGCCGACCACCAACCTCATCGGCAACGCCCTGCGCCGGCTGCTCACCGACGCCCGCTACGCCGGCTCGCTGTTCGGCGGCGCGATGACCGCGCACCAGGCGATCGACGAGGTGCTCTGGCACGAGCCGCCGCTGGCCAACCTCTCCGCCCACTACCCGCGCTGCGACACCGTCCTGCACGGCCGGGCGATCCCGGCCGGCTCGCTCGTCCTGGTCTCCTACGCCGCCGCCAACTCCGAGGCCGCCCCGCCGGCCGACAGCCCCGACACCGCCGGGCTGCGCAGCGGCGAATCGGCGCACCTGGCCTGGGCGGCCGGTCCGCACGCCTGCCCGGCCCGCGACCCGGCCCTGCTGATCGCGATCACCGCCGTCGAGCAACTGACCAGCCGGATCGGCGACCTCGAACTCGCCGAGCCCGCCGACACCCTGCGCTGGCGCCCCGGCCCCTTCCACCGCGCCCTGGTCCGCCTCCCGGTCCGCTTCACCCCGCTGGCCGAACAGCAGCGGACCGGACTCCAGCCGGCCGGGCTCTAGCGAACCGGACAGCAGTGGGCCGGACAGCAGTGGGCCCGGCACCCCGTCGGGGTACCGGGCCCACGCGGCCGTTCGCTGCTACTCCGCCGGCTTCAGCGTCAGCGAAACGCTGTTGATGCAATACCGCTGGTCGGTCGGCGTGCCGTAGCCCTCGCCCTCGAAGACGTGGCCCAGGTGGCCGCCGCAGCGGGCACAGCGGACCTCGACCCGGCGCATGCCGAGCGTGGTGTCCTCGATGTACTGGACGCGGTCGCCGGCGAGCGGCGCGTAGTAGGACGGCCAGCCGCAGTGGCTGTCGAACTTGGTCTCGGAGCTGAACAGCTCGGCCCCGCAGGCCCGGCAGCCGTAGACGCCGACGGTCTTGGTGTCGGTGTACTCGCCGGTGAACGGGCGTTCGGTGCCGGCCTCCCGGAGGACGTGGTACTCCTCCGGGGAGAGCTGCTCACGCCACTCGGCGTCGGTCTTCTCGATCTCGTAGCTCATGACGGCTCCAGGTCGGGGGACTCAGACGTTGGTGGAAACGTTCGCGAGGTGCTTGAGGATTTCCGGACCCAGGTTGGTGACGTCGCCCGCGCCCATGGTGAGCAGCAGGTCGCCCGGGCGGGCCAGGCCGGCCAGCAGGGCCGGGGCGGCGGCGAAGTCGTGCTCGGCGGTGACCTCGGCACCGGCCCGGCGGGCGGCGTCGAGGATCAGCTCGCTGGTGACACCGGGGATCGGGTCCTCGCGGGCCGGGTAGATGTCCAGCACCACGGAGGTGTCGGCGAGCGCCAGCGCGGCGCCCATCTCCTCGGCGAGCTGCTGGGTGCGGCTGAACAGGTGCGGCTGGAACACCACCAGCACCCGGCCCTCGGTGGCCTCCCGGATCGCCTCCAGGTCGGCGGTCATCTCGGTCGGGTGGTGGGCGTAGGAGTCGATCACCTGGACGCCGCCCGCCTCGCCCTTGAGCTGGAGCCGGCGGCGCACGCCGGTGTAGGCGCCGAGGGCCTTGGCCAGGTCCGCGGCCGGGACGCCCAGCGCGACGCCGGCGGCCAGCGCGGCGACCGCGTTGTGGGCGTAGTGCCGGCCGGGCACCGAGACGGTGAAGCCCAGCTCCTCGCCGTCCAGCAGCACGGTGACCTCGCTGGTCATGCCGCGCGGGACGACCGACAGCACCCGCAGGTCGGCGTCCTCGGCGGCGCCGACGGTGACCACGTTCAGGCCCTCGCGGCCGGCCACCCGGGCGGTCAGCTCGCGGGCGCCGTCGTGGTCGGCGGAGACCACCAGGGTGCCGCCGGGGGTGATCCGGGCGACGAAGGTCTCGAAGGACTCGTGGATCTCGTCGATCGAGGCGTAGTTGGCGTGGTGGTCCAGCTCCACGTTGAGCACGATCGCCACCTCGGGCGCGTACTTGTGGAAGCTGCGGTCGCTCTCGTCGGCCTCGGCGACGAAGATCTCGCCGGTGCCGTGGTGGGCGTTGGAACCGGGGGCGTCGAGGTCGCCGCCGATCGCGTAGGACGGGTCCAGGCCCAGTTCGCCGAGGGCGACGGCGAGCATGCTGGTGGTGGTGGTCTTGCCGTGGGTGCCGGCCACCGCCAGCGCCCGGCGGCCGCCCATCAGCGCCGCGAGCGCGTCGGAGCGGTGCACCAC
>NZ_JZWY01000250.1:0-28348 GCF_000966955.1 Streptomyces sp. NRRL S-495 | reverse complement strand
CGCGTCGGAGCGGTGCACCACCGGGATGCCGCGTTCGCGGGCCGCGGCCAGCTCCGGGTTGTCGGCGCGGATGGCGCTGGAGACCACGATGCTGCTCGCGCCGTCCGGCACGTTCTCGGCGGCGTGGCCGATGTGGACGGCGGCGCCGAGGGCGCGCAGCGCGAGGACGGTCTCGGACTCCTTGGAGTCGCTGCCGGAGACGCTGGCCCCGCGCACCGCGAGGATCTTCGCCAGGCCGGACATGCCGGCGCCGCCGATGCCGATGAAGTGCGGGGCGTGCAGGTCGTGCGCGGCGTCGTTCAAGGCGGGGCTCCGTACGGGGCGGGGACGGGGGAGGTCGGACGAGGGTCGTGTCGTCCTCGCGGGCCGGGGCGCGCCGGACCGCAAGGACGATTCTGCACCACGACGGCGCCCTGACCCCGCCCCGCCCGACGCGGGGAGGGCCGGGGTCAGGAGTCGCTGGCGAACAGCCGCAGCACCGGGACGCCCACCTTGTGGCGGGCCTGGGAGGCCCAGTCGCGGTGGAAGAACTCCTCCACGAAGTGCGGGGACGTGAGCACCACCACCTCGTCGGCCCGGTGCTCCTCCACCACGGCGCGCAGCCGGTCCAGCGGCTTCTCCTCGACCAGTTCGCCGACCGCCTCGGCGCCGGCCTCGCGCAGGTGGCGCAGGCTGTGCTCCAGCGACTCGGTGGCGACCGTGGGCCCGCTCTCGGACTCGTCGTGCTCGTGCACCACCTTGTCGAGGTGGCCGAGGGCCACGTCGTCCAGCGCCCGCAGCAGCTCGTCCTGCTTGCCGCGCGGCTGCATCAGGACGACGAAGGACACCTTCTCCTCGCTGTGCAGCGTGGTGACGAGCTCCACGTCGGCGTCGGAGAGCGCCTTTTCGATCATCAGTACCGTCTTGAACACGTGAGTCCCTTCCAGACACCGGCCCCCGGGTCCCGGCTTCGCATCCCATACTGCCCGGCGGAAGCTTTCCGCACGCTGCTCACCCGGCACACGGGCCACGCGGAGGAAGTCCCAGAAGGGAGCGGGATCACGGTCCGGAGGTCACGGGGTCGGCGGACGCAGGTAACGGGTGAAGAGGAATCCTTTCTGCTCGATCAATGAGACCAGCCGCATCCGTCGCACGTCAGGCATTTCCGCATCGTGGATGATGCGCGGCGCGTCGCCGCCGGTGATCAGCGGGGCCAGCGACAGGCACAGCTCGTCCAGCAGGTCCGCGGCGGCCAGCTGCCCCAGCAGCCGGGGGCCGCCCTCGGTCAGCATCCGCGTCCAGCCCCGGTCCGCCAGCGCCGCGACCGCCGCCCGCAGGTCCACCGAACCCCGTCCGACCGCGATCACGTCGGCCACCTCGGCCACCGCCTCCAGGCTGCGCGCCGGCGCGTCCTCGGTGGTGACCACCACCGTGCGCACCAGCGGCTCGGTGAACAGGGGCGCCGCGAGGTCCAGGCCCAGCGAGCGGCTGACGACCGCGATCACCGGGGCCGGCGCCTGCCCGGCCGCCCGGCGCGCCGCGGCGAACTCCTTCGAGGCCCCGGCCGGGCCGTACCCCTCCGCCCGCACCGTCTCGGCGCCCACCAGCACCACGTCCGACAGCGCCCGCAGCACCCCGAAGATCCGCTTGTCGGCCGCGCTCGACAGGCCCTCCGAGAGCCCGTCCAGCCGCGCCCCGCCGTCCAGGCCGGCCACCATGTTGGCGCGCAGCCACGGGCGGCCGCGATTCACCTGCCCGGGGTACGCGTACACGGCGGCGAGCGCCTCCGACGACTCCGGATCCTCGAACGCCGCGTCCGGCGGACTGATCAGCTGCTGCATGCCTCCAGTCTCGCAGCGGCCGGGGTCGGAGTCCGCGCCGAGCGGGCGTACCCTTGACCACCGTGCCCGCAGCCTCCCGCCCCGACACCGCGACCGAGCCGATAGCCGGCAGCACCGGTTCGCCGATCGCCCTCACCGACCGCCGTCCGGTCGTGCCCGCCGAGCGCCTGGTCGCCGAGATGGTGCCGCCGCCGCGCTTCTCCGACGTGAGCTTCGGGACGTACCTCCCGGACCCGGGCCAGCCCAGCCAGTACGAGGCCGTGCAGGTCCTGGAGCAGTTCGCGGGCGCGCTCAACGGCGGGAACGGCGCCGCGCCCAAGCGCAGCTGGTTCCGCCGCGGCACCCCGGCCCCGGCCGGCCCGGCCGGCATCTACCTCGACGGCGGCTACGGCGTCGGCAAGACCCACCTGCTGGCCTCGCTCTGGCACGCCGTCCCCGGCCCCAAGGCCTTCGGCACCTTCGTCGAGCTGACCAACCTGGTCGGCGCGCTCGGCTTCCAGCAGGCCGTGCGGACCCTGTCCGACCACCGCCTGCTGTGCATCGACGAGTTCGAGCTGGACGACCCGGGCGACACCGTCCTGGTCTCCACCCTGCTCGGCCGCCTGGTCGAGAACGGCGTCAAGCTGTGCGCCACCTCGAACACCCTCCCGGAGAAGCTGGGCGAGGGCCGGTTCGCCGCCGCCGACTTCCTGCGCGAGATCCAGGGCCTGTCGGCGCACTTCCGCCCGATGCGGATCGACGGCCAGGACTACCGCCACCGCGGCCTGCCCGACGCCCCGCCGCCCTACCGCGACACCGAGGTCGACGCCGTCGCCGCCCGCACCCCCGGCGCCTCCCTGGACGACTTCGACACCCTGCTCGCCCACCTCTCCGCCGTCCACCCCAGCCGCTACGGCGCCCTCCTGGACGACGTCACCGCCGTCTGCCTGCGCGGCGTCCGCCAGGTCGACGACCAGTCCACCGCCCTGCGCCTGGTCGTCCTCGCCGACCGCATGTACGACCGCGAACTCCCCATCACCGCCTCCGGCCTCCCCTTCGACCAGGTCTTCCCCGAGGAGATGCTCCGCGGCGGCTACCGCAAGAAGTACCTCCGCGCCGTCTCCCGCCTCGTCGCCCTCGCCCGGGACAGCGCCAAGTAGTCCTCGCTTGTCGGTGGTGGGTCGTACGGTGGTGGCGTGCGACCCATCACGAGTATTGAGCGGTCAGTGGCGCCCTTCGAGGTCGTCAGTCCCTACCAGCCCAACGGTGACCAGCCGGCGGCGATCGCCGAGCTGGAGCGACGGATCCGTGGCGGGGAGAAGGACGTCGTCCTGCTCGGTGCCACCGGTACCGGCAAGTCGGCCACCACGGCCTGGATGATCGAGAAGCTGCAGCGGCCCACCCTGGTGATGGCGCCGAACAAGACGCTGGCGGCGCAGCTGGCGAACGAGTTCCGCGAACTGCTGCCCAACAACGCGGTCGAGTACTTCGTCTCGTACTACGACTACTACCAGCCCGAGGCGTACGTCCCGCAGACGGACACCTACATCGAGAAGGACTCCTCGATCAACGAGGAGGTCGAGCGGCTGCGCCACTCGGCGACCAACTCGCTGCTCACCCGCCGGGACGTGATCGTGGTCGCGTCCGTGTCCTGCATCTACGGCCTCGGCACCCCGCAGGAGTACGTGGACCGGATGGTGCGGCTGAAGGTCGGCGAGGAGATCGACCGGGACGTGCTGCTGCGCCGCTTCGTCGACATCCAGTACACCCGCAACGACCTGGCCTTCAGTCGCGGCACCTTCCGGGTCCGCGGCGACACCATCGAGATCTTCCCGGTCTACGAGGAGCTGGCCGTCCGGATCGAGATGTTCGGCGACGAGATCGAGGCGCTGTACACGCTGCACCCGCTCACCGGCGAGATCATCAGCCAGGACGACTCCATGTACGTCTTCCCGGCCTCGCACTACGTGGCCGGTCCGGAGCGGATGGAGCGCGCGGTCACCGACATCGAGAAGGAGCTGGAGCAGACCCTCGCCAGGATGGAGAAGCAGGGCAAGCTGCTGGAGGCCCAGCGGCTGCGCATGCGCACCACCTACGACATCGAGATGCTCCGCCAGATCGGCACCTGCTCCGGGGTCGAGAACTACTCGATGCACTTCGACGGCCGCGAGCCCGGCTCCCCGCCGAACACCCTGCTGGACTACTTCCCGGAGGACTTCCTCCTGGTCATCGACGAGTCGCACGTCACCGTGCCGCAGATCGGCGCCATGTACGAGGGTGACGCCTCGCGCAAGCGGACCCTGGTCGAGCACGGGTTCCGGCTGCCCTCGGCGATGGACAACCGCCCGCTGAAGTGGGAGGAGTTCCTGGAGCGGATCGGCCAGACCGTCTACCTGTCGGCGACCCCGGGGAAGTACGAGCTCTCCCGGGGCGACGGCCAGGTCGAGCAGATCATCCGCCCGACCGGCCTGATCGACCCCGAGGTGATCGTCAAGCCGACCGAGGGCCAGATCGACGACCTGGTGCACGAGGTCCGCAAGCGGGTGGAGCGGGACGAGCGGGTCCTGGTCACCACGCTCACCAAGAAGATGTCCGAGGACCTCACCGACTACATGCTCGGCCTGGACATCCGGGTCCGGTACCTGCACAGCGACATCGACACGCTGCGCCGGGTCGAGCTGCTGCGCGAGCTGCGGGCCGGCGAGTACGACGTGCTGGTGGGCATCAACCTGCTCCGCGAGGGCCTGGACCTGCCCGAGGTGTCGCTGGTGGCGATCCTGGACGCGGACAAGGAGGGCTTCCTGCGCTCCGGCACCTCGCTGATCCAGACCATCGGACGCGCGGCCCGCAACGTCTCCGGCCAGGTCCACATGTACGCGGACCGGATCACCCCGGCGATGGAGAAGGCCATCGACGAGACCAACCGCCGCCGGGAGGTCCAGCAGGCGTACAACAAGAAGCACGGGATCGACCCGCAGCCGCTGCGCAAGAAGATCGGCGACATCCTGGACACCCTCGCCCGCGAGGACGTGGACACCGACGAGCTGCTGTCCACCGGGTACCGCGCGCCCGGCGGCAAGGGGGCCAAGGGCAAGGCGCCGGTGCCGGCCCTGGGCGCCGACCGCAAGCCGGCGAAGTCGATGCCGGCCGCCGAGCTGGCCGAGCTGATCCAGTCGATGACCGACCGGATGCACGCCGCCGCGACCGACCTCCAGTTCGAGGTGGCGGCCCGGCTGCGCGACGAGGTCAAGGAGCTGAAGCGGGAGCTGCGGCAGATGCGGGAGGCCGGCATCGCCTGAGGAGCGCCCGGAAGGCGTGGCCGGTTCTCTGCCCGGCCGCGCCCGCCGGTGCGTCGCCGCCCCGGCGAGGGGGTACACGGCGGGAAAGGCGTTGGACCGCAGGGCTCAGGCCCTGTCTCTTGGATTTTGTCGGGTCAGGCCGCGGCGGTGGGGTGCGTGCATCGCAAGGCGGAGGAGGGAGCCACTGCGGAGGGGGTACCTCCCGGCCGAAGGCTGGGGGCCATTGGCGACCGACGACAACGCGGCGTGGGGGTACCTCCCGGCCGAAGGCTGGGGGCGTGCGTGCCCCGGCGTCGAGGCCCCGGCAAGGATCCGAGAGACAGGGCCTAGGCTGGCCTGCGGTGCCGTCCTTGTCGGGCGGCCGGTAAAGAGGGGGCCTCAGCCGGGGGACGGCAACGGGGTGTTCCACCGTGGAGCCGGCGCGGGGATCCCGTGCGGCTGGGCAGAGAGGACAACCGCCGTGTCGGTGAACCTGGCCAAGGGACAGCGGGTCAGCCTGCAGAAGGGCCCGGGGGAGACGCTCACCGTGGTCCGGATGGGCCTGGGCTGGCGGGCGGCGCCCCGGCGGGGCCTGTTCGGCAGCCGGACGCGGCAGATCGACCTGGACGCCTCGGCGCTGCTGTACGCCGAGCGGACCCCGTCCGACGTGGTCTTCTTCCAGCATCTGGAGAGTTCCGACGGTTCGGTCCGGCACACCGGGGACAACCTGGTCGGCGGCTCCGGGGTGGGGGAGGACGACGAGGCGATCCTGGTGGACCTGGCGCACGTGCCGCCGCACATCACCCAGGTGGTGTTCACGGTCAGCTCCTACACCGGACAGACCTTCGCCGAGGTGCAGAACGCGCACTGCCGGCTGGTGGACGAGTCGACCGGGCTGGAGCTGGCCCGCTACGACCTGACCGGCGGCGGTCCGCACACCGGGCAGATCATGGCGAAGGTGTTCCGGGACGGTGCCGGGGGCTGGGAGATGCAGGCGATCGGCGCCCCGGCGAAGGGGCGGTCCTTCCAGGACCTGCTGCCGGCCATCGAGCCGTTCCTCTGACGGTTCTTTACCTTCTTTACCTTTCCTTGGGGGTGCTGTTACCCTTCTTGCAGCGGAGGGGAGTATTCCCTCGCAGTCGTCCCCGTCATCACGGGTGCCCATCGCGGCATCCCGGGGCGCTGGTCCGAGGGCGCGCAGTCGCGCGTCCGACGGGCGGAAGAGACCTCCGGCAGTGACGATGACTGTCTCGCCTACCTGCCGGAGGAGCAGTAGTGGACGTTTCCGTAAGTTTGTGGGTCGGCACGATCGTGGTGCTGTTGGCACTGGTCGTGGCCGATTTCTTCATCGGTGGTCGCAAGCCGCACGAGGTCTCGATCAAGGAAGCCGGTGTCTGGACCACGGTCTGGGTCGTACTGGCGGCGATCTTCGGCGGTTTCCTCTGGTGGCACTCCGGCGCGACGCCGGCCGGTGAGTTCTTCGCCGGCTACATCACCGAGAAGTCGCTCAGTGTCGACAATCTGTTCGTCTTCATCCTGATCATGGGCAAGTTCGCGGTGCCGAGGATCTACCAGCAGCGCGTGCTGATGTTCGGTGTGATCATCGCCCTGGTGCTGCGCGCGGTCTTCATCGCCGGCGGTGCCGCGCTGGTCGCCCAGTTCTCCTGGGTGTTCTTCATCTTCGGCGGCTTCCTGATCTGGACGGCCTGGAAGCTGATCAAGGAGGCGCGGGCCGACGAGGAGGACGAGGAGTTCGAGGAGAACCGCCTGCTCAAGTCCATCGAGCAGCGCTTCCCGTCGACCGACAAGTACCACGGCACCAAGCTCTTCATCCGGGAGAACGGCCGCCGGCTGATGACCCCGATGCTGATCGTCATGATCGCGATCGGCACCACCGACGTCCTGTTCGCGCTGGACTCGATCCCGGCGATCTTCGGTCTGACCCAGGACCCGTACATCGTCTTCACCGCCAACGCCTTCGCCCTGATGGGCCTGCGCCAGCTGTACTTCCTCATCGGCGGCCTGCTGAAGAAGCTGGTCCACCTGTCGTACGGCCTGTCGGTCATCCTGGGCTTCATCGGGGTGAAGCTGGTGCTGCACGCGCTGCACGAGCAGGGTGTGCACGTGCCGGAGATCGGCATCCCGTTCTCGCTGGGCTTCATCGTGGTGGTGCTCGCCGTCACCACCGTGACCAGCCTGATGGCCTCCAAGAAGGCCGCCCTGGCCGAGCAGGCCGAGCAGGGCGGACAGGGCGGGCAGGGCGAGCCGGAGAAGCAGGACGCCTGACGCACCCCCTCCGCAGAACGGGCGGGCCCGCGACCGACTTCCGGTCGCGGGCCCGCCCGTTCGGCTGTCGGCGGCTACCAGCCGCGCTCGCGCCACTCCGCGAGGTGCGGGCGCTCGGCGCCGAGGGTGGTGTCGTCGCCGTGGCCGGGGTAGACCCAGGCCTCGTCCGGCAGTACGTCGAAGATCTTCTCGGTGACGTCCCGGAACAGGCTCGCGAAGGCGTCCTTGTCGCCCCAGGTGTTGCCGATGCCGCCGGGGAAGAGGCAGTCGCCGGTGAACACGTGCTGGTGGCCCACCGGGTCGTCGTAGACCAGCACGATCGCGCCGGGGGTGTGGCCGACCAGGTGCCGGACGGTCAGCTCGCAGCGGCCCACCGCGAGGGTGTCGCCGTCCGCGAGCGGCAGCGCGGTGGGGACGTCGATGCCCTCGGCGTCGTGCTCGCCCGCCGCGGTGCGCGCGCCGGTGGCGGCGACCACCTCGGCCAGCGCACCCCAGTGGTCGTGGTGGCGGTGGGTGGTGACCACGGTGGCCAGCCGCTCGCCGACCGTCTCCAGCAGCACCGGCGCCTCGGCCGCCGCGTCGATCAGCAACTGCTCGTCGGTGTCGCGGCAGCGCAGCAGGTAGGCGTTGTTGTCGTGGGGGCCGACCGCCACCTTGGTGATGATCAGGTGCGCCAGCTCGCGCACGTCCGGCGGCCCGCCGACCTTGACCGCTCCGTGGTACGTCATCCGTCCGCTCCTTGTCGGGCTACAGGGTCAGGGCCATCCTCGCGCCTGCGAGGGGGCTCAGCCCAGCGGGGGGAGGACCGGCAGGTCGGTGCCGGGGGTACGGCGCAGGCCGGCGCCGTCGGCCCGGCCGGAGAGCCAGGCGAGCAGGGCGCGGACGGGGCCCTCGACGGTCAGGGCGGGGGTGCCGGCGCCGATCACGGAGCGCTCGGCGGTGTCCTCGGCCGGCAGCTCGACGGCCAGCAGCTCGACGGCGGGCAGCCCGGCGCCCGCCGGCCCGGCCAGCTTCTCGGCGAGCCGGCGGTACTCGGCGGTGGCGAACTCCTCCGGCCACTGCTCGGGGGTGTAGCCGGCGTCCAGGTCGACGTGGTGGTACTCGACCTCCGCCAGCCGCTTCCAGGGGATCTCCGCGGCCGGGAAGACGGCGCCGCTGCGGTGCTTGACCTCCGCGGCCCAGGCCCCGTCCGGCAGCAGGGCGGCCGCCGCTGCGAAGCGGGCGCCGGAGGTGCGCAGGTCGGCGAGCTGCTCGGCCACCGGGCGGGGCGCGCCCTCCTCGATGTCCCGGTCCCGGGCCTCCTCGCTCGAGTACTGCGGGATGTCGGTGCCGGTGCGGGCGCCGTCCAACAGGTTGACCAGCGAGTCGGCGTTGCGGGCGAGGTGGGCGAGCACATGGCCGCGGGTCCAGCCGGGCAGCGCGGAGGGCCCGGCGACGGCCTCCGCCCCGATCCCGGCGACGGTCTGCAGCAGCCGGCGGGTGCTCTCCTCGACCCCGGCCAGGCGCCGGGCCGCGACGGAGGAGAGGGCGGGGCCGGCGGGGTCGGTCTGCGGGTCGGTCATCGATTCGGCCTTCGGTGGGAGACGGCGCGTTGCCCCGACGGGGCTTCGCTCGTTGACCAGGTGACGCTACCGCCGTTGCCCGCCGCCGAGCAGGGGTTTTTCGGTCCGAGCGTCAAGACTCCGCGCATCGTCCTCACTCGTTCGGGTGGACCCGGCTGGACGAGCTCGATAATCGAACGCGTGAGCTAGTAGGCTGGCTGCCGCATCCTGGAAGAAGTACACCCCTCGAAACCCAGCCCTCTCGCCCCGGAGAAAGGCGCCAGAAGCAGTGGCCGACCGCCTCATTGTGCGCGGTGCTCGCGAGCACAACCTCAAGAACGTCTCGCTCGACCTGCCCCGCGACTCCCTCATCGTCTTCACGGGCCTCTCCGGCTCCGGCAAGTCCTCGCTGGCCTTCGACACCATCTTCGCGGAGGGCCAGCGCCGCTACGTCGAGTCGCTGTCCTCCTACGCCCGGCAGTTCCTGGGCCAGATGGACAAGCCGGACGTCGACTTCATCGAGGGCCTCTCCCCGGCCGTCTCGATCGACCAGAAGTCCACCAACCGCAACCCCCGCTCGACCGTCGGCACCATCACCGAGGTCTACGACTACCTGCGGCTGCTGTTCGCCCGCATCGGCAAGCCGCACTGCCCGCACTGCGGCCGCCCGATCGCCAAGCAGTCCCCGCAGGCCATCGTCGACAAGGTGCTGGAGCTTGCCGAGGGCACCCGCTTCCAGGTCCTCAGCCCGGTGGTGCGCGAGCGCAAGGGCGAGTTCGCCGACCTCTTCGCCGACCTCCAGTCCAAGGGCTACGCCCGGGCCCGGGTGGACGGCGAGACGGTCCAGCTCGCCGAGCCGCCCAAGCTCAAGAAGCAGGAGAAGCACACCGTCGAGGTGGTGATCGACCGCCTCACCGTCAAGGACAGCGCCAAGCGCCGGCTGACCGACTCGGTGGAGACGGCCCTGCGGCTGAGCGGCGGCATGGTCGTGCTCGACTTCGTCGACCTCCCGGAGGACGACCCCGAGCGCGAGCGGATGTACTCCGAGCACCTCTACTGCCCGTACGACGACGTGTCGTTCGAGGAGCTGGAGCCGCGCTCGTTCTCCTTCAACTCGCCGTTCGGCGCCTGCCCGGACTGCTCCGGCCTCGGCAACCGGATGGAGGTGGACCCGGAGCTGGTGGTGCCCGACGACGAGCGCTCGCTGGACGAGGGCGCCATCCACCCCTGGTCCGGCGGCCACACCAAGGAGTACTTCCAGCGGCTGATCGACGCCCTCTCCGGCGAGCTGGGCTTCCGCACCGACATCCCCTGGGCCGGGCTCCCGGCCCGCGCCAAGAAGGCGCTGCTGTACGGCCACAAGCACCAGGTCGAGGTCCGCTACCGCAACCGCTACGGGCGCGACCGCTCCTACACCACTGGCTTCGAGGGCGCGGTGCCCTTCATCCAGCGCCGCCACCAGGAGGCCGAGAGCGACTCCAGCCGCGAGCGCTTCGAGGGCTACATGCGCGAGGTGCCCTGCCCGACCTGCCAGGGCAGCCGGCTCAAGCCGGTGGTGCTGGCGGTCACCGTCGAGGGCCGCTCGATCGCGGACGTCTCCTCGATGTCGATCAGCGACTGCTCCGACTTCCTCGGCGCGATGAAGCTGAACGCCCGGGACAAGCAGATCGCCGAGCGGGTCCTCAAGGAGGTCAACGAGCGGCTGCGCTTCCTGGTCGACGTCGGCCTGGACTACCTCTCGCTGGACCGCGCGGCCGGCACCCTCTCCGGCGGCGAGGCCCAGCGGATCCGGCTCGCCACCCAGATCGGCTCCGGCCTGGTCGGCGTGCTCTACGTGCTGGACGAGCCGTCCATCGGCCTGCACCAGCGCGACAACCACCGGCTGATCGAGACCCTGGTCCGGCTGCGCGACATCGGGAACACCCTGATCGTCGTCGAGCACGACGAGGACACCATCAAGATGGCCGACTGGGTGGTCGACATCGGCCCCGGCGCCGGCGAGCACGGCGGCAGGGTGGTGCACTCCGGCTCGCTGAAGCAGCTGCTCGCCAACAAGGAGTCCCTCACCGGCCAGTACCTGTCCGGCAAGCGGAGCATCCCGATCCCGGCCGCCCGCCGCGCCCGGGACAAGAAGCGCCAGCTCACCGTGCACGGCGCCCGCGAGCACAACCTCAAGGACGTCACGGTCGGCTTCCCGCTCGGCACCTTCACCGCGATCACCGGTGTCTCCGGCTCGGGCAAGTCCACCCTGGTCAACGACATCCTCTACACCCACCTCGCCCGGGAGCTGAACGGCGCCCGCACGGTGCCCGGCCGGCACACCCGGATCACCGGCACCGACCAGGTGGACAAGGTGGTGCACGTCGACCAGTCGCCGATCGGCCGCACCCCGCGCTCCAACCCGGCCACCTACACCGGCGTCTTCGACCACGTCCGGCGGCTGTTCGCGGAGACCCAGGAGGCCAAGGTCCGCGGCTACCTGCCCGGCCGCTTCTCGTTCAACGTCAAGGGCGGCCGCTGCGAGAACTGCTCCGGCGACGGCACCATCAAGATCGAGATGAACTTCCTGCCGGACGTCTACGTGCCGTGCGAGGTCTGCCACGGCGCCCGCTACAACCGGGAGACGCTGGAGGTCCACTACAAGGGCCGGTCCATCGCCGAGGTGCTGGACATGCCGATCGAGGAGGCGCTCGGCTTCTTCGAGGCCGTCCCGGCGATCGCCCGGCACCTGCGCACGCTCAACGACGTCGGCCTCGGCTACGTCCGGCTCGGCCAGTCCGCGCCGACGCTCTCCGGCGGCGAGGCCCAGCGGGTGAAGCTCGCCTCCGAGCTGCAGAAGCGCTCCACCGGCCGCACGGTCTACGTGCTGGACGAGCCCACCACCGGACTCCACTTCGAGGACATCAGCAAGCTGATCAAGGTGCTCTCGGGTCTGGTGGACAAGGGCAACACGGTCATCGTCATCGAGCACAACCTCGACGTCATCAAGACCGCGGACTGGATCGTCGACATGGGCCCCGAGGGTGGCTCCGGCGGCGGCACCGTGGTCGCCGAGGGCACCCCCGAGGAGATCGCGGCCGTCTCCGAGAGCCACACCGGCAAGTTCCTCCGGGACATCCTGCCGGGCGGCTTCGAGGAGGCCCCGGCCGCGCCCGCCAAGGCCAAGGCCCCCCGCAAGCGCGCCACGGCGGCGCGCAAGTAGCGGACGGGCAACAACACCGAGTCCCCGCCCGCCCCCCGCCCGCCCCCGGCACCCCGGGGGCGGGCGGAGGCGCGCCGCATAGAATTCCGGGCGGCCCGCAGCCGCGAAGCCGCCGCCGAACGCCGCCGCCGAACCAGGAGCACCCTCATGTCCGAGGCCCCCGAGAGCCCCGCCCCCTCCCGCCGCACCCTGCTCTGCGGGGCCGCGGCCGTCCTCGCCGCCGGCGGCACCGTCGCCGTCACCGGCTGCTCCTCGACCTCCGCCGGCTCCGACTCCGCGGCCAAGACCCCGGTCGACCTCGGCCCGGCCTCCGGTGTCCCGGTCGGCGGCGGCACCGTCTTCCGCGAGAAGAAGATCGTCGTCACCCAGCCCGCCGAGGGCCAGTACAAGGCGTTCAGCGCCAAGTGCACCCACGCCGGCTGCATCGTCGACCAGGTCAAGAACCAGAAGATCCAATGCCCCTGCCACGGCAGCCTGTTCGGCATCGCCGACGGCGCCGTGCTGGACGGCCCGGCCCCGACCCCGCTGCCCGCGTACGACGTGGTGGTCGAGGGCGGCAACCTCAAGGTGACCCCGCGCTGAAGCAGTTGATCTCCCGCACGCGCCCCCGGCCCGAGTCGGTACGGTGGACCCATGGCTGACCCGTCCACCTACCGTCCGGCGCCGGGTGCGATCCCGACCTCGCCCGGTGTCTACAAGTTCCGCGACGCCCACGGGCGGGTCATCTACGTGGGCAAGGCCAAGAGCCTCCGGCCCCGGCTGTCCTCCTACTTCCAGGACCTCGCCGGACTGCACCCGCGCACCGCGACCATGGTCACCACCGCCGCCTCGGTGGAGTGGACCGTCGTCGCCACCGAGGTCGAGGCGCTCCAGCTGGAGTACTCCTGGATCAAGGAGTTCGACCCCCGGTTCAACGTCAAGTACCGGGACGACAAGAGCTATCCGGAACTCGCGGTCACCCTCAACGAGGAGTTCCCGCGGGTCCAGGTGATGCGCGGCGCGCACCGCAAGGGCGTGCGCTACTTCGGCCCCTACGGCCACGCCTGGGCGATCCGCGAGACCGTCGACCTGCTGCTGCGCGTCTTCCCCGTCCGCACCTGCTCCAACGGTGTCTTCAAGCGCGCCGCCCAGGTCGGCCGCCCCTGCCTGCTCGGCTACATCGGCAAGTGCGCCGCGCCCTGCGTGGGCCGGATCACGCCGGAGGACCACCGCGCGCTGGCCGAGGACTTCTGCGACTTCATGGCCGGGCGCACCGGCAACTACCTGCGCCGGCTGGAGGCCGAGATGCAGGAGGCCGCCGCAGACCTGGAGTACGAGAAGGCCGCCCGGCTGCGCGACGACATCGGCGCCCTCAAGCGGGCCATGGAGAAGAACGCCATCGTCCTCGCCGACGCCACCGACGCCGACCTGCTGGCCGTCGCCGAGGACGAACTCGAGGCCGCCGTCCAGATCTTCCACGTCCGCGGCGGCCGGGTCCGGGGCCAGCGCGGCTGGGTCACCGACAAGGTCGAGGACGTCGACACCGCCGGACTGGTCGAGCACGCCCTCCAGCAGCTCTACGGCGGCGCCAGTGCCGACGACCGCGGCGAGGGCGTCCCGCGCGAGGTGCTCGTCCCCGCGCTGCCCGACCCGGCCGAGCCGGTGCGGGAGTGGCTGGGCGGGCTGCGCGGGGCCCAGGTGGACCTGCGCATCCCGCAGCGCGGCGACAAGAAGGACCTCATGGCCACCGTGCAGCGCAACGCCCAGCAGGCGCTGGCGCTGCACAAGACCAAGCGCGCCTCCGACCTCACCACCCGCAGCCGCGCCCTTCAGGAGATCACCGACGCGCTGGAGCTGGACAGCGTCCCGCTGCGGATCGAGTGCTTCGACATCTCCCACCTCCAGGGCGAGGACGTGGTCGCCTCGATGGTGGTCTTCGAGGACGGCCTGGCCCGCAAGAGCGAGTACCGCCGGTTCGAGATCAAGGGCTTCGAGGGCCAGGACGACGTCCGCTCGATGCACGAGGTGATCAGCCGCAGGTTCCGCCGCTACCTCCAGGAGCGCGAGCGCACCGGCGAGTGGGCCGTCCCCGAGGAGGGCCCGGAGGACGCCGCGGACGCCGCCGCGGACGGCACCGGCACCCGCGCCGAGGACGGCCGCCCCCGGCGCTTCGCCTACCCGCCGCAGCTGCTGGTCGTCGACGGCGGGCAGCCCCAGGTCGCCGCCGCCCAGCGGGCCCTGGACGAACTCGGCATCGACGACGTCGCGCTGTGCGGCCTGGCCAAGCGCCTGGAGGAGGTCTGGCTGCCCGGCGAGGACGACCCGGTCGTGCTCCCGCGCAGCAGCGAGGGCCTCTACCTGCTCCAGCGGGTCCGCGACGAGGCCCACCGCTTCGCCATCGGCTACCAGCGCGGCAAGCGTTCCAAGCGACTCACCGCCGGAGAACTGGACTCCGTCCCCGGCCTCGGCGAGACTCGCCGTCAGGCGCTGCTCAAGCACTTCGGCTCGCTCAAGAAGCTCCGGGCGGCCACCGTGGACGAACTCTGCGCGGTCCCCGGCATCGGCCGGCGGACGGCGGAGACCGTTGCGGCGGCGTTGTCGTCCCGTACACCTGCCGCACCAGCCGTGAACACCGCCACGGGCGAGATCATCGAGGACGGCGCCGACGAGCCGGCGCCCGCGGCGCCCGAGACCGCACCCATCCAGGAGACGCCATGACGGCCGACGCCGCCCGTCAGCCGGCGTGCCCCGCGCCCACTCGTCCGAGTGGCGCCGGGAAGCATGCCCGCGCGACGCGCGTTCTCCACAGCAGAACCACCGAGAGCGGGGAACCGAAGTGACCGTGTCCGATTACGGGGGCACCGCCCGGCCGGAGGCCGGCGGCGAGAACACCCCGGAGCTGGTGATCATCTCCGGCATGTCCGGGGCGGGCCGATCCACCGCCGCCAAGTGCCTGGAGGACCTGGGCTGGTTCGTGGTGGACAACCTGCCGCCGGCCCTCATCCCGACCATGGTCGACCTCGGGGCCCGTTCCCAGGGCAACGTCGCCCGGATCGGCGCCGTGGTGGACGTCCGCGGCCGGCAGTTCTTCGACGACCTGCTGACCTCGCTGGACGAGCTGGAGAAGCGCGGCGTGCGGCTGCGCGTCGTCTTCCTCGACTCCTCCGACGACGCCCTGGTCCGCCGCTTCGAGAGCGTGCGCCGCCCGCACCCGCTCCAGGGCGACGGCCGGATCGTCGACGGCATCGCCCAGGAGCGCGAGCTGCTGCGCGAGCTCCGCGGCGAGGCGGATCTGGTGATCGACACCTCCAACCTCAACGTCCACCAGCTGCGGGCCAAGCTCGACGCCCAGTTCGCCGACCACGACGAGCCCGAGCTGCGCGCCACCGTGATGTCCTTCGGCTTCAAGTACGGCCTGCCGGTCGACGCCGACCTCGTGGTGGACTGCCGCTTCCTGCCGAACCCGCACTGGGTGCCCGAGCTGCGGGCCAGGACCGGCACCGACGCGGACGTCGCCGGCTACGTGTTCCAGCAGCCCGGGGCCAACGAGTTCCTCAACGGCTACGCCGAGCTGCTGCGCATTGTCACCGAGGGCTATCGCCGCGAGGGGAAGCGTTACATGACCCTTGCCGTAGGCTGCACCGGTGGCAAGCACCGCAGCGTCGCGATGTCCGAGCGGCTGACGAAGCGTCTGATCGCGGACGGCGTGGAAACGGTGCTCGTCCACCGTGACATGGGACGGGAGTAGCCGCCCGCACCCCCAGCCGGGCCGCCGGCGGAGGTCGGCGGCCCGGCAAGAGGAACGCGAGGTAGGTGTGACGGGATACGTGCCCGGGCGGCAGCTGCAGAACAAGACCGCCGACCGGAGCGGGAGCACGGCCAGGTCCATCGTGACCGGCCGGTCCCGCACCGGGGCGGCCCGCACCGGTACGGCCCGTCCCCACCAGGCGCCCAGGAGCAGTCAGGCCCCGAGGATCACCGCGCTCGGCGGCGGCCAGGGCCTGTCGGCCTCGCTCTCCGCGCTGCGCCGGCTCACCACCGACCTCACCGCGGTGGTGACCGTCGCCGACGACGGCGGCTCCAGCGGCCGGCTCCGCGAGGAGCTCGGGGTGCTGCCCCCCGGCGATCTCCGCAAGGCGCTCGCCGCGCTCTGCGGCGACGACGACTGGGGCCGCACCTGGTCCGAGGTGATCCAGCAGCGCTTCACCGGCACCGGCGAGCTGGGCGGCCACGCGGTCGGCAATCTGCTGATCGTCGCGCTCTGGGAGAAGCTCGGGGACCCGGTGGCGGCCCTGGACTGGGTCGGCCGGCTGCTCAACGTCCAGGGCCGGGTGCTGCCGATGTCGGCGGTGCCGCTGGACATCGAGGCGATAGTCCGGGGGCACGACCCGGCCTTCCCCACCGAGCTGGGCGCCGTCCGCGGCCAGGCCAGCGTGGCGGTCACTCCCGGCACCGTGCAGTCCGTCCGGCTCGTTCCGGACGAGCCGCCCGCCGTGCCGGAGGCGGTCACCGCGGTCCGGGAGGCGGACTGGGTCGTGCTGGGCCCCGGCTCCTGGTTCACCAGCGTGCTGCCGCACCTCCTGGTGCCCGAGCTGGTGAAGGCCCTGGTGGAGACCCGCGCCCGCCGCCTGCTCACACTGAACCTCGCCCCGCAGCCCGGCGAGACCGAGGGCTTCACCCCGCAGCGTCATCTGGACGTCATCGCCGACCACGCCCCCGCGCTCGCGGTGGATGCGATCCTGGTGGACGAGCGCGCCGTCACCGGCGGCGCCTTCGGCCAGGCGGACCTGGCCGGCCTGGAGAAGGCCGCCGAGCGGATGGGCGCCGCACTGGTGCTCGGACGGGTCGCCCGTACCGACGGCACGCCGCGACACGACCCGGAGCTCTTGGCCGCCGCGTACGACCGGATTTTCCGGACACATGGAAGGATCGGGCCATGGCGATGACTCCAGCGGTGAAGGACGAAATCAGCCGGCTCCCGGTCACCCGGGCCTGCTGCCGCAAGGCGGAGGTGTCGGCGATCCTGCGTTTCGCGGGCGGGCTGCACATCGTGAGCGGCCGCATCGTGATCGAGGCGGAGCTCGACACCGGAGCCGCCGCCCGGCGCCTGCGCAAGGACCTGCTGGAGATCTTCGGACACTCCTCGGACCTGGTCGTGATGGCCCCCGGCGGCCTGCGGCGCGGCAGCCGCTACGTGGTCCGGGTGGTCAAGGACGGCGAGCTGCTCGCGCGCCAGACCGGGCTGGTGGACGGCCGCGGTCGTCCGATCCGGGGTCTGCCCCCGGCCGTGGTCTCCGGCGCCACCTGCGACGCCGAGGCGGCCTGGCGCGGCGCCTTCCTGGCCCACGGCTCGCTCACCGAGCCCGGCCGCTCGTCCTCGCTGGAGATCACCTGCCCCGGTTCGGAGGCCGCCCTCGCCCTGGTCGGCGCCGCCCGCCGGCTCGGCATCCCCGCCAAGGCCCGCGAGGTCCGCGGCGTGGACCGGGTGGTGATCCGCGACGGCGACGCCATCGGCGCGCTGCTCACCCGGCTCGGCGCGCACGAGTCGGTGCTGGCCTGGGAGGAGCGCCGGATGCGGCGCGAGGTGCGGGCCACCGCGAACCGGCTGGCCAACTTCGACGACGCCAACCTGCGCCGCTCGGCCCGGGCCGCGGTCGCGGCCGGCGCCCGGGTGGCCCGCGCGCTGGAGATCCTCGGCGAGGAGGTGCCCGAGCACCTGGCCGCCGCCGGCCAGCTGCGGATGCAGCACAAGCAGGCCTCGCTGGAGGAGCTGGGCGCGCTCGCCGACCCGCCGCTGACCAAGGACGCGGTGGCCGGCCGGATCCGCCGACTGCTGGCGATGGCCGACAAGCGCGCCTCCGAGCTGGGCCTGCCGAGCACCGAGGCCAACCTCACCGACGAGATGGCGCTCAACTGACTCTTGACGATCGCGTTCGGTGATGATCTCTCCGCCGGTGCCCGCAGTTCGGGCACCGGCGGTGTTGTGTCCGGGGACCGGGACGGAGGGCCCCTGCCGGAGGTCTCGCGGGGTCGGGACCAACTGCCCCGGAGGGCAAGGACGGAAGACCTGAAGGCGCCTGAATCACGCGCCACGCCAGGGGTTGCCAAGCGGGCTGATGTGCTCTAGCCGCTTCTGGAGGGGTAGGGTCATAGGCGGTCGGGGACATCCCAAATTCCACCCCGTCGGCATAGCGTCCGGCGTACCTAACGAGGAGATCGGTTCGTGACGATCCGGGTAGGCATCAACGGATTCGGCCGCATCGGCCGCAACTTCTTCCGTGCGGTTAAGTCCCAGGGCGCGGACATCGAGATCGTCGGCGTCAATGACCTGACCGACACCAAGACCCTGGCGCACCTGCTCAAGTACGACTCGATCCTGGGCACCTTCCCGGGCGAGGTGTCCCACACCGCGGACAGCATCACCGTCGACGGCAAGACCTTCAAGGTCATCGCGGAGCGCGACCCGGCCAACCTCCCCTGGGGCGAGCTGGCCGTCGACATCGTCATCGAGTCGACCGGCATCTTCACCAAGGCCGAGGCGGCGAAGAAGCACGTCGCGGCCGGCGCGAAGAAGGTCATCATCTCGGCGCCCGCCACTGACGAGGACATCACCATCGTCATGGGCGTCAACGACGAGAAGTACGACGCCGCCAACCACACCGTCATCTCCAACGCCTCCTGCACCACCAACTGTGTGGCGCCGCTGGCCAAGGTGCTGAACGAGAACTTCGGCATCGTCAAGGGTCTGATGACCACGGTGCACGCGTACACCAACGACCAGGTCACCCTGGACTTCCCGCACAAGGACCTGCGTCGCGCCCGCGCCGCGGCCCTCAACATCATCCCGACCTCGACGGGTGCCGCCAAGGCGACCGCGCTGGTCCTGCCCGAGCTCAAGGGCAAGCTGGACGGCACCTCGCTGCGCGTCCCGGTCCCGACCGGCTCGATCACCGACCTGGTCGTCACCCTGGAGCGCGACGTCACCGTCGCCGAGGTCAACGAGGCCTTCAAGAAGGCCTCGGAGACCACCCTCAAGGGCATCCTGCAGTACACCGAGGACCCGATCGTCTCCTCCGACATCGTGAACTCGCCGTTCTCCACGATCTTCGACTCGCTGATGACCATGGCCCAGGGCAACCAGGTCAAGATCTTCGGCTGGTACGACAACGAGTGGGGCTACTCGAACCGCCTCGTCAACCTGACCACCCTCGTGGGTGACCGGCTCTGACGCTGCGGGAGCTGACGTGAAGTAGGGGGGAGGGCCCGGAAGGCACGTGCGAAGCCGACCGGGCCCTCCGTCTGCGCACCCTCAACTCCCCTTTGACGGCCCGCTGTTGTGCCGTCGCCTGCTCCACCATCTCGCCAGGAGACCGAAGACCGTGAAGACCATCGAAGATCTGGACGTGGCAGGGCGGCGCGTGTTCGTGCGCGCGGACCTGAACGTCCCGCTGTCCGGCGGCACGATCACCGACGACGGCCGGATCCGCGCCGTCGCCCCGACCATCGCCAAGCTCGTCGAGCGCGGTGCGAAGGTCGTCGTCGCCTCCCACCTCGGCCGCCCCAAGGGCGAGCCGGACCCGCAGTTCTCCCTCGCGCCGGTGGCCGTCCGCCTCGGCGAGATCCTCGGCACGCCGGTCGCGTTCGCGACCGACACCGTGGGCGAGAGTGCGAAGGCCACCGTCGCCGCCCTGGCCGACGGCGCGGTCACGCTGCTCGAGAACCTGCGCTTCAACGCCGGTGAGACCAGCAAGGACGACGCCGAGCGCGGCGCCTTCGCCGATCAGCTGGCCGGCCTCGCCGACCTCTACGTCGGCGACGGCTTCGGTGCGGTGCACCGCAAGCACGCCTCGGTGTTCGACCTGCCGGCCCGACTGCCGCACGCGGTCGGCGACCTGATCGCCACCGAGGTGGGTGTGCTCAAGCGCCTCACCGAGGAGGTCGAGCGCCCGTACGTGGTGGTGCTCGGCGGCTCCAAGGTCTCCGACAAGGTCGGCGTGATCGACAACCTGCTCGGCAAGGCCGACCGCATCCTGATCGGCGGCGGCATGGCGTACACCTTCCTCAAGGCCAAGGGCTACGAGGTCGGCAGCTCGCTGCTGCAGGAGGACCAGATCCCGACGGTGCTGGACTACCTCAAGCGCGGTGAGGAGAACGGCGTCGAGTTCGTGCTGCCGGTGGACGTCGCGATCTCCGGGTCGTTCCCGGACATCAAGACGCAGGCAGAGGTCGAGGACTTCGCGGTGGTCGGCGCCGACGGCATCCCGGCGGGCACGCTGGGTCTGGACATCGGCCCCAGCTCCTGCGCGCTGTTCGCGGAGAAGCTGGCCGACGCGAAGACGGTGTTCTGGAACGGCCCGATGGGCGTGTTCGAGCACCCGGCCTTCGCCGACGGCACCCGGGCCGTCACCCAGGCCCTGATCGACAGCGACGGGTTCACCGTGGTCGGCGGCGGCGACTCCGCCGCGGCCGTCCGCACCCTGGGCTTCGACGAGACGAAGTTCGGGCACATCTCGACCGGCGGTGGCGCGAGCCTCGAGTACCTGGAGGGCAAGACCCTCCCCGGTCTCGCCGCACTGGAAGGCTGAATCACGCATGACTGAGCGTCTCCCGCTGATGGCGGGCAACTGGAAGATGAACCTCAACCACCTCGAGGCCATCCAGCACACCCAGAAGCTGGCCTTCGCGCTGGCCGACAAGGACTACGCGGCGGTCGAGGTGGCCGTCCTGGTGCCGTTCACCGACCTGCGTTCGGTGCAGACCCTGGTCGACGGCGACAAGTTGAAGATCAAGTTCGGCTCGCAGGACATCTCGCAGTACGACGGCGGTGCCTACACCGGCGAGATCTCCGGCCCGATGCTGTCCAAGCTGAAGTGCACCTACGCGGTGATCGGCCACTCCGAGCGCCGCGAGTACCACAACGAGACCGACGAGCTGGTCAACGCCAAGGTCAAGGCGGCCTACCGGAACGGGATCACCCCGATCCTGTGCATCGGCGAGCCGCTGGAGATCCGCAAGGCCGGCACCCACGTCGAGTACACCCTGGCCCAGCTCGACGGCGGTCTGAAGGACGTCCCGGCCGACCAGGCCGAGTCCGTCGTCGTCGCCTACGAGCCGGTCTGGGCGATCGGCACCGGCGAGGTGGCGACCCCCGAGGACGCCCAGGAGGTCTGCGCCGCCATCCGCGCGCGGATCGCCGAGCTGTACTCGGCCGAGCTCGCGGACAAGGTCCGGGTGCTGTACGGCGGTTCGGTCAAGTCGTCGAGCGCGGCCGGCCTGATGGCCAAGCCGGACATCGACGGCGGCCTGGTCGGCGGTGCCTCGCTGGACGCCGAGGAGTTCGTCAAGATCGTGCGGTACCGTGAGCAGGCAGTAGGCTAACGCCGCCGCAGCAACGTAGGCTTTGGGGCCGGACCACCTGGCGTGGTCCGGCCCCTTCGCCGAAGATACGAGAGAGTTGGTCCCGCCGTGGTTCTCGGGTTCTCGATTGCCCTGATCGTCTTCAGCCTGCTGATGATCCTCCTGGTGCTGCTGCACAAGGGAAAGGGCGGCGGCCTGTCGGACATGTTCGGCGGCGGCGCGATGTCCACCGGCGGTGGCTCCGCGGTCGCCGAGCGCAACCTGGACCGCATCACGATCGTGGTCGGTCTGGGCTGGTTCGCCTCGCTGTTCGTACTCAGCATGGTCCTGAAGTACAAGAGCTGACATACCTCTGACGCCCCGTCGCCCCGCGGCCTATCCTGGAAGGGTCCGGGGCGGAGCCGGTGGTGGCGCATCCTTAACTCCTGCTTACACTAGGACGACTTTCGCCACCGACGCGCATCGCGGCGCGTCGGCGCACCAGCACGCAGGGAGTCAGACCGTGGCAAGTGGCAACGCCATCCGTGGCAGCAGGGTCGGAGCCGGCCCGATGGGTGAGGCGGAGCGCGGCGAATCCGCCCCCCGCAACCGGATCTCCTTCTGGTGTGCCAACAAGCACGAGACCCGGCCGAGCTTCGCGGCCGAGGCGGTCATCCCGGACACCTGGGACTGCCCGCGCTGCGGCTTCCCGGCCGGGCAGGACGAGCACAACCCGCCCGCCCCGTCCCGCAACGAGCCGTACAAGACCCACCTCGCGTACGTCCGCGAGCGGCGCACCGACGCCGACGGCGAGGCGATCCTCGCCGAGGCGCTGGCCAAGCTCCGCGGCGAGATCTGAGCAGGCGAACACCGAAGGGCGCCACCCGTGACGGGTGGCGCCCTTCGGTGTTCCCGAGTGTTCCCGGGTGTTCCCGAGCCTCAGGCCGAGGCCGGGGGGTACAGCTGGGGCGGCAGCCGGTCCGCGGCGGCGCGGTCCAGCAGCCACAGGGTGCGGCCGGTGCCGTGCGCGCCGGAGGCGGGTGCCTGGAGCTCGCCGGGGCCGGACAGGGCCAGTGCGACCGCGTCCGCCTTGTCCTCGCCGGCCGCCAGCAGCCAGACCTCGCGGGCGGCCCGGATCGCCGGCAGGGTGAGCGAGATCCGGGTCGGCGGAGGCTTCGGCGCGCCGCGCACGCCGATCACCGTCAGCTCGGTCTCCCGCACCCCGGGGTGCTCCGGGAACAGCGAGGCGACATGGGTGTCCGGACCGACGCCGAGTAGCAGCACGTCGAAGGCGGGGACCCGGAGCCGGTCGGCGGGGCCGGCCGCCTTCGCGAGCTCCTCCGCGTAACGGGCGGCCGCGGCGTCCACGTCCGAGCCGTCGACGCCGTCCGAGGCGGGCATCTCGTGCACCCGCGCCGGGTCGAGCGGGACGGCGTCCAGCAGTTCGGCGCGGGCCTGGACGGCGTTGCGCTCCGGGTCGCCGGAGGGCAGGAACCGCTCGTCGCCCCACCAGAGGTCCAGCCGCGCCCAGTCGATCGCGTCGCGCGCCGGGGAGGCGGCGATCGCGGCCAGCAGGGCGTTGCCGTTGCGTCCGCCGGTGAGCACCACCGAGGCGGCGCCGCGGGCGGCCTGGGCGTCCACGATCCGGGTGATCAGCCGGGCCGCGGCCGCCTGGGCCATCAGCTCCTTGTCCCGGTGGACGACCAGCTGCGGGGTGGCCGCGGTCATGCGCCCGCCTTCTTGGCGGCGCGCTTGGCGGCGCCCTTGCGGGCCCCCTCGGCCGGGGCGGTGGCGGCGGCCGTCTCCTCGGCCACGGCCTCCTCGGCCGCTGCGGTGGCGGTCGCGGCCGCGGCCGCCACCTCGGTGGTGTCCGGCTCCTTGAGCCGCTCCACCGGGGTGCGCACGGCCGTCGCGTAGATGTCGTCCGGGTCGAGCCGGCGCAGTTCCTCGGCGATCAGCTCCGAGGTCTCGCGCCGCTTGAGCGCCACCTGGCGGTCCGGCGAGCCGGGCATCGAGAGCGTGCCCAGCAGGCCGTCCGGGCGGTCCAGGGTGATGTCCCCGTCCGTGGTGCGCAGGTGCACCGCGGTGATGCCCGGGCCGTTGGTGACGACCCGCTCGACCGGCACGTGCAGCCGGTTGTGCAGCCACAGGCCGAGCAGTTCCACGCTGGGGTTGTACGACTCGCCCTCGACCACCGCGGAGGTGATCGTGGACGGCCGCTGGTCCAGCGCGGCGGCCAGCATCGAGCGCCAGCCGGTGATCCGGGTCCAGGCCAGGTCGGTGTCGCCCGGGGTGTAGCTCTGGGCCCGCTGGGCGAGCTGGCCGACCGGGGACTCGGCGGTGACCGCGTCGGTGATCCGGCGCTGGGCGAGCGCGCCGAGCGGGTCCTGCGCCGGGTGCAGCGGCGCATTCTCGGGCCACCAGACCACGACCGGGGCGTCCGGCAGCAGCAGCGGCAGGACGACCGACTGGGCGTGCGCGGCGAGTTCGCCGTGCATGCGCAGGACGACCGTTTCGCCGGAGCCGGCGTCGGAGCCGACCAGGATCTCGGCGTCCAGGCGGGTCTCGGCGCGGGCCCGGGGCGAGCGCCCGGCGCGCTTGATGACCGCCAGGGTGCGCGAGGGGTGCTCGCGGGAGGCGTCGTTGGCGGCCCTGAGGGCGTCGTACGCGCTGCCCTCGTCGGTCACGATCACCAGGGTGAGCACCATGCCGGCGGCCGTCGAGCCGCTGGCCCGGCGTGCCTCCATGAGCGCTGCGTTGATCTTGCTGGACGTGGTGTCCGTGAGGTCGGTCTTCATGGCCGGCGCCAGCTCCTGCCGTCTCGTGCGAGCATCTCGTCCGCCTCGGCCGGGCCCCAGGTGCCGGCCGCGTACTCGGCGGGCTTGCCGTGGGCGTCCCAGTACTTCTCGATCGGGTCGAGGATCTGCCAGGAGAGCTCGACCTCCTGGTGACGCGGGAAGAGGTTGGCGTCGCCGAGCAGCACATCGAGGATGAGCCGCTCGTACGCCTCCGGGGAGGACTCGGTGAAGGACTCGCCGTAGGCGAAGTCCATCGTGACGTCCCGGACCTCGAAGGAGGTGCCCGGCACCTTGGAGCCGAACCGCACCGTGACGCCCTCGTCCGGCTGCACCCGGATGACCAGGGCGTTCTGCCCCAGCTCCTCGGTCGCGTAGGAGTCGAACGGCAGGTACGGGGCGCGCTGGAAGACCACCGCGATCTCGGTGACCCGGCGGCCCAGCCGCTTGCCGGTGCGCAGGTAGAACGGCACCCCGGCCCAGCGGCGGTTGTTGATCTCCAGCTTGATGGCCGCGTAGGTGTCGGTCTTGGAGTCCGGGTTGATGCCGTCCTCGTCGAGGTAGCCGCCGACCTCCTCGCCGCCCTGCCAGCCGGCCGTGTACTGGGCGCGCACGGTGTGCTCGCCCAGGTCGGCCGGGAGCTTGACGGCGCTGAGCACCTTGAGCTTCTCGGCCACCAGCGCCTTCGGGTGGAAGGACGCCGGCTCCTCGATGGCGGTGAGCGCCATCAGCTGGAGCAGGTGGTTCTGGATGACGTCACGGGCGGAGCCGATGCCGTCGTAGTAGCCGGCCCGGCCGCCGATGCCGATGTCCTCGGCCATCGTGATCTGCACGTGGTCGACGTACGACCGGTTCCAGATCGGCTCGAACATCTGGTTGGCGAACCGGAGCGCCAGGATGTTCTGGACGGTCTCCTTGCCCAGGTAGTGGTCGATCCGGAAGACCTCGTCCCGGGGGAAGACCTCGTGGACGATCCGGTTCAGCTCCTGGGCGGACTCCAGGTCGTGGCCGAAGGGCTTCTCGATGACGGCGCGGCGCCAGGAGCCCTTGGGGGGATCGGCCAGCCCGTGCTTCTTGAGCTGTTGGACGACGGTCGGGAAGTACTTCGGCGGCACGGACAGGTAGAAGGCGAAGTTGCCGCCGGTGCCCTGCGCCTGGTCCAGCTCCTCGATGGTCTCGCGGAGCTTGTCGAAGGCGTCGTCGTCGTCGAAGGTTCCGTGGACGAAGCGCATGCCCTTGGCGAGCTGCTGCCAGACCTCCTCGCGGAAGGGGGTGCGGGCGTGCTCCTTGACCGCGTCGTGGACCTCCTGGGCGAAGTCCTCGTCCTTCCACTCGCGGCGGGCGAAGCCGACGAGGGAGAAGCCCGGCGGCAGCAGACCGCGGTTGGCCAGGTCGTAGATGGCCGGCATGAGCTTCTTGCGGGAGAGGTCGCCGGTGACCCCGAAGATGACCAGGCCGGACGGCCCCGCGATGCGCGGGAGCCGCCGGTCCGAGGGGTCGCGAAGCGGGTTGACGGGTGCCGACGGGAGGTCGTCCGCGTCCTGCACCGGGGTCAACTCGGGGAAATCAGTGCTCACTTGATGGGCTCCGCTTTCGTGCGCCGTTCGCAGGGGGTCACTTCTCGTCGGCGAAGGAGGCGAGCGAGGCGGTGACGGTGTCGAGCAGCTCGTTCCAGGACTGCTCGAACTTCTCGACGCCCTCGTCCTCCAGCACCTGGACGACGTCGTCGTAGTCGACGCCCGCGGCGGCGATGGCGTCCATCACGGCCTTGGCGTCGGCGTAGTTGGGGACGATGGTGCCGCCGGTGACCACGCCGTGGTCGTCGGTGGCGTCCAGGGTGGCCTCGGGCATCGTGTTGACGGTGCCGGGGGCGACCAGCTCGGTGACGTAGAGGGTGTCCGGCAGCGCCGGGTCCTTGACGCCGGTGGAGGCCCAGAGCGGACGCTGCGGCTTGGCGCCGGCGGCCTCCAGGGCGACCCAGCGGGCGTGGCCGGCGCGCTTGCCGTCGACGCTGCCGAAGATCTCCTCGTACGCCTGGTAGGCGAGGCGGGCGTTGGCCAGCGCGGCCTTGGAGCGGAGGTCCTTGGCGTCGCCGCCGATCTTCTCCAGGCGCTTGTCGATCTCGGTGTCCACGCGGGACACGAAGAAGGAGGCGACCGACTCGATCTGGGAGAGGTCCAGGCCCTTGGCCTTGGCGGACTCCAGGCCGGTCAGGTAGGCGTCCATGACGGCCTTGTAGCGCTCCAGCGAGAAGATCAGCGTGACGTTGACGCTGATGCCCTTGCCGATGACCTCGGCGATCGCGGGCAGACCGGCCCTGGTGGCGGGGATCTTGATGAAGACGTTCGGGCGGTCGACCAGCCACCACAGCTGCTTGGCCTCGGCCACCGTGGCGGCGGTCTCGTGGGCCAGCCGCGGGTCGACCTCGATCGACACCCGGCCGTCGCGGCCGTTGGAGGCGTCGTAGACCGGGCGCAGCACGTCGGCGGCGTCACGGACGTCCGAGGTGGTGATCATGCGGACGGCCTCGTCCGTGGTGACCTTGCGGACGGCGAGGTCCTTCAGCTGGCCGTCGTAGGAGCTGTCGCCGCCGCCGATGGCCTTCTGGAAGATGGTCGGGTTGGTGGTCACGCCCACCACGTGCTTGTGCTGCACCAGCTCGGCGAGGTTGCCGCTGTTCAGCCGCTTGCGGCTGAGGTCGTCCAGCCAGATCGCCACGCCTTCGTCGCTGAGGCGCTTCAGTGCGTCGGTCATGGTGCTTCAGTCCTTACGTCTTTTGCTGCTGTGGGGTGTGTGGGGCGGGCCGGGGCGCCGGTGTGCGGTCGGCGCCCCGGCCCGGGTGCCGCTAGCGGTTGACGGCCTCGAGCGAGCGGAGGGCGTTGTGGGCCTCGGCGACGACGCGCTCGGCGGTGATGCCGAACTCCTCGAACAGCACCTGGTAGTCGGCGGAGGCGCCGAAGTGCTCCAGCGAGACGATCCGGCCGTGGTCGCCGACCAGCTCGCGCCAGCCCTGGGCGATGCCGGCCTCGACCGAGACCCGGGCCTTGACCGACGGCGGCAGCACGCTGTCGCGGTAGGCCTGGTCCTGCTCCTGGAACCACTCGAAGGACGGGACCGAGACGACGCGGGTGGCGACGCCCTCGGCCTCCAGGACCTCGCGGGCCTTGACGGCCAGCTGGACCTCGGAGCCGGTGCCGAGCAGGATCACCTGCGGGGTGCCGCTGGACGCCTCGGCCAGGATGTAGCCGCCCTTCGCGGTGCCCTCGGCGGAGCCGTACACCGTGCGGTCGAAGGTCGGGACGTTCTGGCGGGTGAGGGCCAGGCCGACCGGGCCGGGGTGGGTGGTCTGGCGCTCGAGGACCGTGCGCCAGGCGACGGCGGTCTCGTTGGCGTCGGCCGGGCGGACCATGGCCAGGCCCGGGATGGCGCGCAGCGAGGCCAGGTGCTCGACCGGCTGGTGGGTCGGGCCGTCCTCGCCGAGGCCGATGGAGTCGTGCGTCCACACGTAGGTGACCGGCAGCTTCATCAGGGCGGCCAGGCGGACGGCGGGGCGCATGTAGTCGGCGAAGACCAGGAAGGTGCCGCCGAAGACGCGGGTCTTCCCGTGCAGCGCGATGCCGTTCATGGCGGAGCCCATGGCGTGCTCGCGGATGCCGAAGTGGATGGTCCGGCCGTAGGGGCTGGCCGACTTCAGCGGGTTGCCCTCGGGGAGGAAGGAGCTGTCCTCGTCGATGGTGGTGAGGTTGGACTCGGCGAGGTCGGCCGAGCCGCCCCACAGCTCCGGGATCACCGCGCCGAGGGCCTTCAGGGTCTCGCCGCTGGCCTTGCGGGTGGCGACGGCCTTGCCGGCCTCGAAGACCGGGACGGCCTTCTTCCAGCCCTCGGGCAGCTCGCCGGCCGTGATGCGGTCGAACTCGGCGGCGCGGTGCGGGTTGGCGGCGCGCCAGGCGTCGAAGGACTTCTCCCACTCGCCGCGGACGGCCTTGCCGCGCTTGACGACCAGTCGGGCGTGCTCGATGACCTGGTCGCTGACCTCGAAGGTCTTCTCCGGGTCGAAGCCCAGGACCTTCTTGGTGGCGGCGATCTCGGCGCCGCCGAGCGCGGAGCCGTGGGCCTTGGCGGTGTTCTGGGC